>VGGW01000161.1 GCA_016868395.1 Bacteroidota bacterium
CTGCCCTACTGAAGCTATTGTTGCCCCGTATTTAGTTGATGGCAGCCGCTGTATATCTTATTTGACCATCGAGTTAAAAAATGAAATACCCCCCGAATTCAAAGGCAAAATGGATAACTGGATGTTTGGCTGTGATATTTGCCAGGACGTCTGCCCATGGAATAAGTTTTCTGTTTTGCATAAAGAGCAAAATTTTTATCCAAATGAGGACCTTCTCGGAATTAAAAAGTCGGAATGGCATGAACTAAGCCTAGAGACATTTGATAGAGTCTTCAAAAACTCGGCTGTTAAAAGAACAAAATATCAAGGATTGAAAAGAAATATTGAATTCCTAAAACCAAATAAAGGCTTTCATTCCTGCTAAAATTTGCTAGGCAGAAAATTTCCTCGCCTTTATGGCTATTTTGTCAAATTATTTGTGGACTTATCTAAATAATGGTTAGGATATCAATGACGTAGATAAAACATAATTTTAAGAAAAAACGGCTATCCTCCGGTAGACAGAAAAACAGAGCATTTTTTAGTTTCTAAGCTACCTTTCAAATCCGGATAGCTTTAAAGCTTCGCTTCAATCTTCTATCTATCTTTCCATTATAGGATAATAAAAACCAATCTATTTGGTTAGATCTTACTGCTTAGTCTGAGATCGATATAACATCACGCCTGAGCCTGATTATTTTTATCAGCTTTTGGAAAGCAGGGTTTGCTGCTACTGGCTTATTCTAATCCCGTGTTCTGCCCTATTTTTTGCTGAAAGTTGAATAGCTCACCTAACATTCAGAAAGGTTAAAAAGATAGAGCTACCACCAGGGTTTGGGGTTTTATTACCGGACTGCACCTCCCGATGAAAAACAGCAGCGGGTAAACTAAACCTTGCCGAAGGAAGTATCTTCCGGCTTGGGATTATCTGATATCAGGTAGAATTTTTTGCCGGAAATACTCCAGAGGGAAGGACTAAACGAAGAGATAATACGCAGGTATTGCTTTCCAGAATCAAATCATACGCGTTTGAAGCATCATGAAATCCATCAAAAGAATATGTTTAAGCTTACTGATACCGAACTCAACTTATTTAGATCGTTCGATTCGAATGTACATTGAACAATAAATTGGATAAAACTTTTAAAAAGCGAATAAATCGGGTCTGGTCAGACTCAATGATGAACTATTTTCCAAATTTCATCTTCAACTGCTCCAAATGATCATTTGTAATTGGTTTGGCTTCTTCATTCGGATTGTGGGGGGTATTTTGGGGGGCTTTTTCCGCTGCCTCTAAATTCTGCTTATTAGATCTTATTTGTTCTTTTTTTGCGTGAAAACGATTCCATATCTTTTCGAGACAACGCTTGGTATATAATGGAAAATCACCGTTCAGCATCCAGTTATAATAACTCGGTTCAGTTTGAAATACCTCTTCCACAGACCTTCCCTTGTGTTTTCCAAAATTTATGATCTCAACACCATTATCATCATAAATCATTCTCGCCGTAAAATCGACCGGCTTATTCAAATTGGTAAATGCGTGAAGCGCTTCAATATTGTTTTGCACCGGTTGAGAAACTAATCCTCTTTTATCTTCCCAGTTCTGATTTTCATAACGTTCAATCTGGGCTTTAAGAACTTCATAAGTGGCTTTGATATCCGCTTCAGCAGAATGTGCATTTTCAATATCCTTACCACAATAAAACTGATATGCAGCTTTTAACGTACGTTGCTCCATCTGGTGAAAGATATTTTGTACATCCACCGTATGCCTGTTTTCAATGTCGAAATCAATGCCTGCACGCAAAAATTCTTCCATTAAAACCGGAATATCAAATCGGTTGGAATTATAACCCGCAAGATCACAATCATCCAGGAAACGGGCGAGTTCTTCTCCAGCCTGCTTAAATGTGCGCTCATGACGGATGTCTTCATCATAAATGCCATGTATAAGTGATGATTCGAGGGGAATAGGAATTCCGGGATTGATACGAAGGGTTTTGACATTTTCCGTTCCATCTGGCATAGCCTTAAGAATAGATATCTCTACTATTCGATCTGAGGCAACATTAACGCCTGTAGTTTCAAGATCGAAAAAGGCAAGCGGACGTTTGAGGTTTAATTTCATGAGTTTAACTAAAAATTATGATTCCTGACAGAATACCTAAAACCATGATCAGGTACATCGGAATTTCTGTAATAGCAAAGCGCTGATACTTTTTCCAGAATGTGTAATCGCCTTTCATTATACTCATAATTTGTTCCTGGATAAAATTACTGATTAAACCGCAAAATCTACGAAACAAATGAGCCTATGGTTTTACGCCCCCGGCCCTTGTAAAGTATTTATAAAACCATGGATCTTTTAAATCGCTGATAATTACACCTTTTGAGGTAGAAGCATGAACAAATTTATTGTTTTGAAGATAAACCCCAACATGACTGAACTTTTGTCCATCAAAATCAAAGAAAACAAGATCACCCTCTTGCAGTTTCCGCTCATATTTACGCTTGACTTTATCTGCCATCATATGCGCAGTACGGGGCAAATCTTTCCCATAAACCTCTTTCACGAGCAGAAAAGTAAATCCCGAGCAATCCACGCCCTTTTTATCCTTCCCACCCGAGCGGTGAGGCACTCCTATCCAGTTGTCAATAAAGCGGTATAGTTTTTCATTCTTGAGCTCCTTTTCCTTTACATTTAAAAGAGATGCATAACGTTCCTTTACACTTCCGGAGGAGATTGCTCTTGATTTTGATACTTCAGCAATGATTTTTTTGCTACTGCAGGAATTAAAAATAAGCAGCATTAAAATAGCATAGTAAAGGAATCTGCTTGCTAATATCATTCTTGAAATTATAATAAAAATCGGAATCCTTTGGGATAGAATATCTAATTACCGGTAGGGATTTATACTTTGGCAGACAATAAAGTATTGGTATTAATCTCACCAGCACAGGCTTCATACCAGTGCCGGTGAGCAAATTAACGATTAGCTGTAGGTACGATCAGCCGATCTTCTGTCATCCCATTCCGTTGTAGGAGCAAAATAACTCTTATCGCTTGGTCTTAGGTGTTGCTTCAATACCTCTTCATTCAAATCAATACCTAATCCCGGAGCATCCAGTGGTACAGTAGCATATCCCTTTTCAATCATCTTTCTTCCATCGGTAGTTTTTACAAGATTCTCCCACCATGGTATGTCTACTGAATGATGTTCCAATGAAAGAAAATTCTGAGTAGCTGCGGCACAATGCACGCTTGCCATGAAAGATACCGGAGTTCCGGCCTGGTGCATAGCCATGGCTACTCCAAACTCTTCGGCATAATCACCAATTCGCTTTGTTTCTAACAACCCCCCGGAAGACGCCAGATCCGGATGAATGATATCTACCGCTCTTGCATGGATCAAAGGTTTAAAATCTTTTAATAAATAAATATCCTCCCCGGTAGTTGTTGGAGTTTCTAAAGCATCAGAAATGGTTTTCCACTGTTCGGTGTAGGACCATGGAACCATGTCTTCAAACCAGGCTAACCTATATTTTTCCATAGCCTTGCCCAGTCGAATGCTATTATTCAAATCGAAGTGGCCATAATGATCAGTGGAAATAGGAAGCTCATAGCCTACCATATTCCGAATAGCATTTACATTTTCAGACAATTCTTCTAATCCTTTTTCAGTGATCTGGATCTGGGTAAATGGATGTGCGGTGTTAGCATAAGACATCGGATTATCCGGATCACCCCATTGTGCCAGATCTCCTTTAGAATTTTCCCAAAATTTGGAATTGACCACCGAATTGGCTTTGCCTTTTAATTCACTAATTGAAATGTCCATTTTCAGCCAGGTATAACCTTGGTCTTTAATCCTATAATTAATTAGTTTTTGCTGTTCTGCCGGACTTGAAGCTTCAGGGGTATCTGCATATAATCTAACTTTATCTCGGTATCTGCCTCCTAATAGCTGCCAGGCAGGAACGCCATAAGCTTTACCGCAAAGATCCCATAAAGCCATTTCTACCGCGCAAACACCCCCAGCCTGACGCGCAGGTCCACCAAATTGCCTGATAATTTTAAAGATCATTTCCACATTACAAGGATTACGACCTAAAATCCGGCTCTTTAACATTAATGCATATCTCACATCTGCTGCATCTCTCACCTCACCTAATCCGTGAATACCCTGGTTCGTGTAGATCTTAATGATTGCAGTTCCACCCATTACATTGGTTAAACAATAACGCATATCTGTAATCTTGAGATCTGAGGGGTTGGAAGACCTTTTTACATTTTGTGTAGTATGAGCTATGGTATCCTCGATCGATAAATTCATCAATCCACCCAATGCTATACCACCCAAAGCGGTCTTTTTAAGAAAGTTTCTTCTGTTTATTCCCGTTTCCGGATTATTGATTTCAGCCTCTCTTGCTGCTGCATAAGCCCTTTCTACTTCCTTATTTTTGGAAATAAGCTCTTTTAAGGTAGTTTTCATGTCGTCTAAATTTTGATTAATGTTCTATCAATGTTTTTTACCCAAATAGGTGTCCAGTTGTTCCGGTGTATACATTGTTTTTCTAGGATATTTCGCAAGCCAGGCTCTGAATTCACTTTTTATGGTTTCACTCCAGTCACCATGAATCTCTCCTGAAAGGTATTTACCCTGTTTTAGCAATAAACGTTCAAACTCATCCCTAAGACCGGTAAGTTCATTTGCTTTGACTAGATCTTCCACCAGGTGAGCAGGAATAAATACAACCCCAAAATCATTTGCAAATACTATATCTCCTGGAAAAACGGTAACCTCACCAACGCGGATAGGTGCATTGATTGATGTTGGGGTCATATCCCTGATGTAAGAGGGATCATGTCCTTTTACCCATGCATTAAATCCTTCAGTATCCCGAAGTTCCTGCATATCCCTGATAGATCCATTAAAAACGACCCCATTACCTGTTTTCGCATAAACGGAATTTCCTAGACTTGATCCTATGAGCGTACCATCCTTCACTTTACCAAATCCATCAGCTACATAAACGTCTCCCTTAGTCAGGATATCAATCGGCCAAATGTTAATTCCACCACGTTGGGAACGCCCTTCTTTTCGACCCTGTACTCGTACCAATGTATCCAGGTCTGGTCTGGAGGGCATAAACTGTGCGGTAACAACCCGCCCAACCATTGTCTGTCCTGATTTTAGGATGGTCCAGTTTTTTTCTACTTGATTTCGGTAACCTTTGTTATTCAAATAACCCCAAATCTGTTCAAGTGTATTATATTGTAATCGTTCCAGTACAATCTCAGAAACTAAAGGACGGCCATCTGCTGAACGCTCTCCTTTCCATAATGAAGTCATCTGTTGTACATATTCTGGTGTTGATCCAATTCGTTGAGCATAGGAAAAAAAACTACCGCAAACTAGAAGTACTAAAAAGATTGTTATTTTTTTCATGATTTAAAATGGTTTGTTTATTAAATGTTGGATTAAAATATTTATTTGAACTAAAGTTTAAACTCTTTTTTCCTTTGCTACTGCTTCAGCCAAACCCCGCATATAACCGATGGCAAATAGATTCCCAAGTGTCATATAACCTGGTCTGGTATTCTCTTCACCGGCCATGGTAGGAACGTGATCGGCACGGATCGGGCCTTTAAAACCTATATCATAATAGGCTTTCATTGCTGCATACATATCAATTTGGCCTTCATCATGGAACGTTTCAGTAAATTTTGTACTGGGTAATACCCCACTTAAGTCCTGGACATTTCTAAAATGAACAAAATGAATTTTACCAGCTTTTCCCCAACTGTTCACCAAGGAAGGGATGTCGGCTCCCATCAAGGAGAAATTACCCTGACAAAGGGTAACTCCATTAAAATCACTGGGCATGATATTCAACATTCTATCGAAATTTTCAACGGTATTCATTATCCTGGGGATACCCTGAATGCTGTAAACCTGTGGATCATCCGGATGAAGTGCCAGTTTCATTTCAATTTTTTCTGCCTCAGGTACTACTGCCTTTAAAAAATACTCCAGGTTCTTCCACATGCTCTCCGCAGAAACTTCTCCATATTTTGTTAGGGGTTTATTTTTAATCTCCTCATAATCAAAAGCAGTAACCAGTGCTCCACCCCGACTTGGACGATCCATCTGTGTCCGTGCCCAACTGATTACCGGCATCCAATTATAGCAGATCACATCCACTCCTGCCTGCTTGAGATTTTTCATGAAGGTTATGAAATTCGCTATTTCTTCGTCCCTGCCTTCGAGGCCGAGTTTGGTCTTTTCACCCAGAGAGGGAGGGCCTTCCACCGTATTATAATTCAGACCGACCTTTTTCCAGGATTCCCTAACTTCCATTATGGCATTATAATCCCAAGGGTTAACATTTGCCGATTTTGTTAGCCGCATATCAATTCCAGCAATTGCACCATAGGCACCCATTTGTTTGGCAAGTTCAATTAGC
>VGGW01000162.1 GCA_016868395.1 Bacteroidota bacterium
CTCCGAAAATGCATTGGCTACATTCGAGGTTCCAAATGGTTTTAAAATTGAACTAGTGGCGGCCGAGCCTTTAATCTCCGATCCAGTTGATATGGAGATTGATGAATACGGGAACCTGTATGTTGTGGAAATGCATGGTTATCCTCTCGACAAAAGTGGCACCGGGAATATCATATTGTTAAAAGACAATAATGGAGATGGGCAAATGGATGAACGCTTGGTTTTCGCGGATAAATTAACTCTTCCTGCAGGTGTAACACGATGGAAAAAGGGTATCCTTGTCACAGATGCTCCTTACTTATTATATCTTGAAGATTCAGACAATGACGGAAAATCAGATATACGTGACACTGTACTCAGTGGCTTTGCACTCTCAAATCCGCAGCATAATACCAATAACCCAATGTATGGACAGGATAATTGGATTTACGTGGGGCATCAGGGTGCAACTTCTACCCGAGAGTACAAGGAAGAGTTTGGCGATGAAGGATCTGAAATTATTTTCCACGGGGAAGCAGATGCCGAAAAACTACCAAAAAATGCGAAGGGTCTATCAATCAGATTTTTACCGGACAAAAAAAAGATAGAGACTCTTTCTTATCAAACACAATTTGGGCATGCCTTTGATCGCTGGGGTAACTGGTTTGGATGTAATAATTCAAACCAGGGCTATCATGAGGTGATTGCAAGTCGCTACTTCCAGCGAAATAAAAATCTTGTCATTTCGAATTCCATTCAATCCATGTCAGACCACCTGAATGCCCCTGAAGTATTTCCAACGACGACCCATCCCGATAGGCAGTTGCTTACCGATATTGGTGTGATGACTTCAGGTTCTGGTTTAACGGTTTATGATGGAGGAGCTTTTCCTGCCCCATTCGACAAAAATATTAGTTTTATGGCAGAGCCTGTCAGTAATTTAGTTCATGTTGATGCCATTTCAGACAAAGGATCAAGTTTTACTGCCAGTGCTATTCTCAAGAACAAAGAGTTTATTACTTCAACTGATGCCTGGTCACGCCCGGTGAATTTCTATGTTGGTCCGGATGGCGCACTGTATATGCTTGACTATTATCGGAGAGTCATCGAGTCGCCCGAATGGATGTCTGAAGAGGCTGTAAAAGCAGGAGGCCTTTATGATGGCTCAGATATGGGGCGAATTTACAGAATTTCAGCTGTAGATCAGAAACCGGCAGCGTGGACTAAAGGCCTCAGACTCGGAGATGAAAGCAGTGAAAAACTGGTTGAACATCTTTCAAATCAAAACAGCTGGTGGAGAACAAATGCTCAACGGCTTTTGGTAGACCGGAAAGACCCTAAAGCTGTAAAAGCCCTACAGAAAATGGTTAAGAGTGAAAATTCTGCGGTGGGACGGCTGCACGCACTTTGGACTCTCGAGGGAATGGAAAAATTAAGTCCTTCTGAGATTGAAGAAGCACTTCATGATCCTGAAGACGGGATTCGAATAAATGCCATCAAACTGGCCGAGCTACATCTAAATGATTCTCCGCACTTAATTAAAGGGTTGCTGGCACTTAAAAATGATGATAACCCGAAGGTTCGGCTTCAATTATTACTCACATTAGGCTATGATCTGTCTGATGAATCAGCCAAGGTGCGCAACAAACTCCTATTTCAAGACATCGATGATAAATGGATTCAAATTGCCAGTTTAACAGCACCAGCTTCACAAACCGAATCAATTCTCAAAGAAGTACTCACTAATTATAAGGCTGATATTCCGGCTTATTCCTTAATGGTTCAGCGTTTGGCTACCATGATTGCTAATGGTGGAGACCTAAATACCATCAAGAAACTTTTAAATAGATCTTTGAACAATACCTCCGGTTCAGAATTGCAATGGCAGGGAGCCATGCTTGAAGGGCTTGCTATTGGACTAGAATCCCTTAAATCAAAGTCTCCGGAAGCACTTAATGCATTTGGAGAAAATCAAAACCAATTAATCCGAACTTTTTTCGCGCATCCTTCAGAAACAGTTAGAAAAGGCTCCCTTGATCTATTGAGAGTGATAGAACTGGGTAGTAGTCAGGAAACAAGGAATGCAATTAATAAGTCGGGCTTAATGATGTCTGATCGTAGCCTAGGTGACAAGAAAAGGACGGAAGCCATACAATTCCTTGCATTGGCAGATCCTGCTCCTTTTAGTACTTCAATAAAGAATTTAATCGTACCACAGGAACAACCAATGATCCAATTGGCTGCTTTAAAAACTTTGAGTAAAATACCCGGAACCCTAGTGAGTGAATACGTTTTACAAAAGTGGGCCCTGCTGACCCCGGAAATTAGAGATGCAGCGATAGGTACATTTCTTGGCAATAATGAACGCATTAATCTGCTTTTAAATGCCATTGAAAAAAATCAGGTTCAGGCGAGTAGTGTCAGTTTTGGTAGAAGTGTGCAGCTTATGCAAAATAAGGACGATGACCTGCGAAAAAGAGCCAGAATCTTATTTACCAAAAATGAAGAAGATGGTAAAAAAGTGAATAAAGCCTATCAGGAAGCCCTTGTTTTAAAGGGAAATGCTACAAATGGTCAGAATGTTTATTTACAAAACTGTGCTATTTGTCACCAGATGAGAGGCAAAATGGGTATGGAGCTTGGCCCTGATCTCGGAACCATCCACAACTGGACTACCGAAATCATTATGGCAAACATCCTCGATCCCAACATTTCCATATCAAGCGGCTATGACCATTGGAATGTAGAACTAAAAAATGGAGAGTCACATCAGGGAATCATTTCAAGTGAAACGGATGCGGCTATTACACTCAAAAATTACGGTAAACTTGAAAAAACAATCAATCGGCAGGATATAAAAGAAATAAAAAGTATGGAAATTTCTGCCATGCCCATAGGATTAGAAAAAAACATTAATAAGCAGGAAATGGCAGATTTACTGGCGTTTTTACGCAAATATTAAATCAAAAAAATGACGATATAATTTTTAATAATACCGCTATGAAAAGATTCAGGCTTCTGCTCTCGTTTCTCTTGTTATTTACCTTTAAGTTAACATCAGGTCAAGAGTTTAAAAGAGAATTTAAAGCATCTGCTGTTAAAATTGACATAACACCAAAAGAACCCAAAATGTTACTGGGTTATGCTGCAAGGAAATCGACCGGGATTCATGATCGAATTTACCATAGGATTGTAGCGATGGATGATGGAGTGAAACAATTCTTTTTAGTTTCAACAGATATATGTGTCATGTCACCTTCTGAATATGATCATGTTGCCTCGCTCCTTGAAAAGGAACTTGGCATTGATCCTGAGAATTTTTGGTGGACCTTGACCCACACGCACTCTGCGCCCGAGGTTGGCGTACCCGGGCTACCTGAACTATTTATGGGAGATCGCTATAAACACGAGGTCGATACAGCGTATACTTCATTGGTGGAACAATCATTAATAAAGGGTATAATCGAAGCGCGTGGCAAATTAGTTAAAGCTAAACTGGGTGTTGGCTGGGGTTTTTCCCAGGCAAATGTTAATCGCCGTGCAATCGATGAAAATGGTAAAGCATCCCTTGGGTTGAATCCGGAAGGTGCAGTAGACCGCAAAATTGGTTTGTTACGATTGGAACATGAGGATGGAAGTGCTATGGCTCTTATTGCTAATTATGCCATTCATGGTACCGTTCTGGGTCCTGCACATACCGAAATCAGTGGTGATGCTCCCGGAATTGTTTCAGATTATGTAGAGCAAAAATTAGGGGTTCCACTACTTTTCATCAATGGAGCCGCAGGAAATCTCGCTCCTATTTACAGTGTTTATCCTAATCCCAAGGCAGGTCATCTAAGTCAATTCAAGGTACTCCTTGGTGATAAGATTTTGGAAGCAAATAAAGAAATTGTGAACAGCCGGTCTGATATTAAGTTATTTACCGGATCTCATATCATTGAGACACCAAGAAAGCCAAATTTAAGCTGGCCAAAGGATTTGTCTCGATACACCCAAACTTCATCCAGTGGCATGCATATGGTTCTTCTGCCAGCCAGATTCCTTAAAATCAATGAAGAAGTAGCTATATGGAGTTTACCGGTTGAGCTGTTTTGTGAAATCTCGAATGAAATTCGTGACCGATCACCCTTCCCTTTCACATTTTTTTATGGCTATACGAATGGTTGGCTGGGCTATCTTCCGACTGAAAAAGAATGGAAATATGGTGGTTATGAAGTTGAAACCGTTTCGCCTTACACGCCCATTGTGGAAAAACACTTAAAAGAAGCTATTCTGGGATACTTGGAGGGTGAAATGAAGAGTAATATAAGTTCCCAGCCACAGTCTAATAATAAACCATCCCTTGTGCGTGCAGATGCCGGTGGTTTACTCAGGTTGTCTGCCCGTAATGGAAAAGGTATTAGTCCAAACATTAAATATATGCCCGAGTGGTGGGCTTTTGGATGGTTTACAAACTCAGACCGGGTGGAATGGGATGTAGAAGTTGAACTGGATGGGGATTACCAAGCAGAGCTTGTATGGTCGGTTTCAGATAAGGAAGCAGGAACCGAGTACCTATTGGAGGCCGGCAAAAAAAAACTTAGCGGAGTTGTTGATCGAAGCGGTTCATGGGAAACCTTCAAATCAAAAAATATTGGTATAATACCGCTGAAACAAGGGATACAAAAGATTGTATTCAGATCAAAAGAACCGGCAATAAAATCGGTATTGTTGGATCTTCGCGAAATTAAATTAAGTCCGGTAAGCAATAAATAGAATCAAAAAAAAATCAAGATGGCTTTAAGAAATAAACTCTTGTACCTATGCTTTTTGGCCGCATCATTAATGGGATGCACTGAAAACACAAAAAAAGTTGAAGATCGAAATGCCGATTGGGACATGGGAGTAGCGCTATATTCCTTTAATCGCTTCTCATTCTCAGACGCCTTAACTAAGGCCGACAGTGCAGGTGTAAATTATGTGGAAGGATTTTCATTCCATAAAATGGGCAAGGAATTCAATGATTCAACGATGGCTTCAATGACCGCGGAAGATATCCGTAAAATGAAGGAAATGCTGCGTACCAGTAACCTTGAAATGCAATCCATGTATGTTAGTGGCGCAAAAAGTGAGAACGACTGGAAATACTATTTTGAATTGGCAAAGGAAATGAATATGAGGCATCTTGTTTGTGAACCCGAAAAGGAATCATGGGATATGCTGGATAGTTTGGCAGGATTATATAAGATAAAAATTGCAATTCATATGCATGCCAAAGGGAAAAGTATGTACTGGCACCCCGATTCGGTGATAGCCGCAATGAAGGACCATCCTAATTTTGGAGTCTGTGCAGACCTTGGACATTGGGAAAGAAGCGGTTTAGATCCTGGAGAATGTCTTAAAAGATTAGAGGGTAATATACTTGGAGTACACTTGAAAGACATTCATCAATCAAACAACCCGGACGCAAAAGATGTGATTGTAGGAAATGGTGTGATTAAATTCCCTCCCATCATCGATGAATTAAAACGTCAACGATTTAAAGGAGTGATTCTTGTTGAGTGTGAACACAAAATGGAAAATAACCTTGCCGAAGTGATCGCTGGAAGAAAATATTTCGAGGGATTATATAATCAAACAAACCAGACCTCCGAATAAATTTGAATAATTAAAAAAACATCCTGACCTGCTATGAAACTATTTCAATCATTCATCAACAAAAAAATATTCTCTTCATACCAAAAGATATTTCTTTTTGTATTGTCAATGTTTTTTCCCAGTGGAGTACTATTCGCACAACAAGCGGAATCTACATTTTTATGGCCCGAGGGAAAGAAAATAGCGCTGAGTTTAAGTTTCGATGATGCCCGTGCAAGTCAGGTAGATGCTGGAACTGCACTGCTGGATCAATATGGCGTTAAGGGTACATTTTATGTAGTCCCAAATGTTGTTAAGCAAAGGTTAGAAGGTTGGAAGAAAGCAGTTGCCGGTGGACATGAAATTGGAAATCATTCGTTTAATCACCCTTGTACAGGTAACTTTCCATGGACGAGGCAAAAAGCCATAGAGAACTACACTTTGAAGCAAATGCGAAATGAATTAATATTAGCAAATATGGATATCCAGGAATTGCTTGGCGTTGAGGCTGAGGTTTTTGCCTATCCATGCGGACAAACCTACATCGGAAGGGGAGCAAATACAAAAAGCTATGTACCTGTCGTTTCCAAATTATTTCTCAGCGGCAGAGGCTGGCTGGATGAAGGTCCAAATGCCCCTCAATTTTGTGATCTTGCTCAATTAACCGGAATGGAAATGGATGGTAAGGATTTTGAGCAAATTTTACCGCTTATTGAAAATGCTAAAAAAAGTGGTGCCTGGCTGGTGCTTGCTGGTCATGAAATGGGTGAATCCGGTGTGCAAACAACCCGATTGAGCATGGTA
>VGGW01000163.1 GCA_016868395.1 Bacteroidota bacterium
GGGCCCTTGCTGACTCCATTTGGTAATTACGCCATCAAAGGTCCGACCACTATTCTAATGAATCAGCAGATTGGAAAATTAGCTACTGATAAACCTCTGTGGTTGTTTGGGCAAGATTTGAAGCGTAAAATTGCAGTCCTTTGTGGAGAAGGAATCTGGCGCTGGCGACTGGAGGATTTTCAGGAGAATTCCAATCATGAAGCGGTAGATGAGCTAATTACCAAGACGGTGCAGTACCTGGTTGTTGCAGATGAAAAACGGAAATTTCGGGTTGCTCCTTCAAAAAGTACATTTGATGAAAATGAATCTGTTATAATCAATGCCGAGTTATATAATGATGCTTTTGAACTGGTGAATAAACCGAATGTTACCCTTTCCATGAGGAGTAAAGAGGGTAAAAGTTATTCGTTTCTCTTTTCAAGAACCTCAAACGCTTATCAGCTTGATGCGGGAGAATTGGCTGCCGGAAAATACACCTACACAGCCAAAACTACCCTAGGGAGTGTCAATCATCAGGCAGAGGGGCAATTCATTATCAACAGGCAAGGGGCTGAGTTTAAACAAAGTATCGCCAATCATCAATTATTATATGCCATTTCAAATCAGAGTGGCGGGAAAATGCTGTTTCCAGGACAGATGGATCAATTGCCTGAATTAATTCGTGCGAATGAAGAGGTAAAATCAATTGCCTATGAAAACCCGACCTACCGTGAACTCATCGATTTGAAAGGATTATTTTTCGTAATTCTTGCTATATTAACGCTGGAATGGCTCATGAGAAAGCGAAGTGGTGAAATTTGATTGACTTTTTTTAACCCGTTATGGAGAGAATCAAAGTTTTAGCAGTATTCGACAAAGTTAGAAAATTGACCCGGGAAGGGAAGTTAACCTGGATCGAGGAAGCCGATGGGAACACCTTTTTTACTTCCATCAGCGACTTTAAAATCTTTATCGGAAAAAGTGTAGGTACGGTTTCATTTGAGCTCTTCAATAATTTATACACCAAAATTGGGATTCTCGAACATGGTGGATATTCTCCTGATGTTGAGGGCCTTGATTCTTTCTATCTTTTTGTAAAGAAACTAATCACAAAAGCGGAGGATGGTCTTGATGATCTCCTTGATCAGCTGGATGAGATTGACTAATTCAACCCGAGTTCGCCCTAAATCTTCCCCCGCTTTTTAGATTGCTTAATTTTCAATTTTTGGAAAACAGGGTCTGTGACTCTTTTGATTTGCCTTCCTGTGTTCTGCCCTAGTTTTTGCCCATCAATTGCTTTTTGTGATAAAATTTTGCCCGGGAAAAAAGCTAGAGCTGTCACCCAGGTTTAGTTTCAGCGCCATTGCTTCTATTGAAGGTCTGTCCGTCCCAATGAAATACAACACCGTGTAAAATAAACCTTGCCGGAGAAAGTATCTTCCGGCAATTCAGAATTTGATACAGAAGGTGATTTCTTGCCGGAAATACTTCGCAGGAAAGGGCTGTACCGAACTATAAGACACAGGCATTGGTTTCAAAAAGTTCATTATTATTTCACTGGGGCTTAATTTGATATTAGAATCGTATGCCAATTCAATCTTTATTGGGTAGAGGGGTTCTTTAAATTTTTATGATTAGACCTCATTTGCTAAGGTCCGGTATCCGTCGGAAATTTTAATTTACTCAAATTCCTACCGTTAACTTTTCAGGATATACCGATTAATAAAAGAATTCGCATTAAGTTCGGGCCTCAGATCTTCGGAAGTATATTTATTCTGTTAATGGTGATTAATTCGCTGAAAAATAAATACGAAGATTCTGAAAATGGCAGTCTTATCCCGGAATGATCAGTATATCCCACTAAAATTCATGATGAATCATCGTTCCGTTTAAAGGAGCAGGGTGATATACATACTTATTCTATCGGCCACCATAATCGGCCTGGCTTCTCTGCCTTTTATACCTGTTGAGATAAGCATTAACAGCCAGGGTATGATACAGTCGTCTTTAGAGCGTTCCGAACTTCTGGCCTCGGTAAGTGGAAGGATAGTTGATGTAAGAATTAAGGATAATCAAAAAATTTTTAAAGGGGATACGATTCTGCTGGTTGATTCATCCTTGCCCGGACATCAAAGCAATATCCTTAGCGAGCGCATGGAACTGCTTAAACAATTGCTTACCGACGCCGTTCAGATAGTAAGTTATGCCGATCATCGGGAAAATTTTTCAACTGTTAATCAATTTTCCACCGAGCAATACCGAGCTTCCTGGTTACAGTTTCTGCAGGAATTTGAACTGAGTTTACTAAATAAAGACCAGGCGGAGCGGATTTCCGGAAGGTATAATACATTGTATGAGAATGGAGCAATTACTTTGGCCGAAAGTGAAAAGTTCAGGTTTGAATTTGATAAAGCTGTTTCAGATCAGACTCTTTTAATTAACAGGTGGAAATTTCAATGGGAGACGGAAGCTATGGGCTTTCAAAGGGAGCTAAGTGAATTGCTATCTCGAGAGGCGGAGATTGCAGAGCAGAGAAAACTGTTTATTCTCAGGGCCCATGTTAGTGGCTCGGTCCAGAATCTGGCAGGTCTTCAGGCAGGTTCTTATGTTTTTGCAAATCAAAAGATTGCAGAGATTTCTCCGGATACCCGATTAATTGCGCTCTGTTATGTTAAGCCAACAGATATTGGCCTGATTAGGAAAGGTCAAACTGTGAACTTTCAGATTGATGCATTTAACTACAATCAATGGGGTTTGATTTCGGGCGAAGTCATTGATATTTCTGATGATATTATACTTACAGCCCAGGGTAATGCAGTTTTCAAGGTGCGCTGTATGCTGGACAGGGAATATTTAACACTCCGGACTAATAGCATCGGAAATCTTAGAAAAGGAATGAGTTTTACTGCCAGGTTTCTGATCACCGAGCGTTCCTTGTACGATTTGCTTTATGATAAACTTGACGATTGGCTTAATCCCAATCTTTCTGAGGCCACAGCTAAGTTATGAATATCCGGGTTAAACAGCGTGATTTTTCGGATTGCGGAGCAGCTTGCCTGGCTTCTGTAGCCAGTTTTTACAATCTTGATGTTCCGGTTACAAGAATCCGGCAACATGCCGGAACAGATAAAAAAGGGACTAATATGCTGGGGATGCTTGAAGCAGCGAAGCATCTTGGATTTGAAGCAAAAGGGGTTATAGGAACCTTTGAAAGCCTTTTACAAATACAACTACCCGCTATCGCACATATAATTGTCAATGGTCAGCTTCATCATTATGTTGTTATTTACAAGATAAATAAGAAGATGATTAGTATCATGGACCCTGCTGATGGTAGATTGCATTACAAAAAGCTAATTGATTTTAAGGAAGATTGGACCGGTGTATTGGTATTATTAATGCCCAATGACAACTTCATACAGGGGAATCACAAAACAAGTCCCCTCAGGCGATTTTATAATTTGTTAAAACCTCAAAGATCAATTCTTGTACAAACTCTATTTGGTGCGGTTATCTATACCCTGCTCGGACTTTCTATGTCAATTTTTGTTCAGAAAATCGTTGATTTTGTGTTGGTAGATGGGAATAGGAATTTACTTAACATCATGAGTATTGGAATGCTAATCATACTCTTGCTGCAGGTAATTATTGGAGTTTTTAAAAGCCATTTTATGATTCGGACGGGTCAAATGATTGATGCACAACTCATCCTAGACTATTATAAGCATCTCATAAAGTTGCCTCAACATTTCTTCGATTCGATGCGGGTAGGTGATATTACCTCAAGAATTGGGGATGCTGTAAAGATTCGCATATTTATAAACGATGTATCCATCACTATTGCAGTTAACTTTTTTATGCTGTTTTTCGCTTTCATCATGATGTTTACCTACTACTGGAAACTTGCACTGTTCATTTTGATCATCATTCCAATATACTCTGCCATTTATCTGATTACCAACAGGCTGAATAAGAAAGCTCAGCGCAAACTGATGGAGAACGCCGCGGATTTGGAATCACAGCTGGTAGAAAGTCTGAATGCCATTGGAACAGTAAAACGATTCGGACTTGAGGATCATGCCAATCAGAAAACTGAAATCCGTTTCAGTAAGCTGCTAGAAACTGTTTATAAATCAGGACTGAATTTAATTTTCTCGGGATCTTCAACTGAACTAGTTTCTCATTCATTTACAATTATGTTGCTCTGGGTCGGTGCAGGATTTGTACTTGATAAACAAATCAGTCCGGGCGAATTGCTTTCTTTTTATACCCTGATCGGATATTTTACCGGACCAGTTTCATCCCTTGTTGGAATGAATAAAACTGTTCAAGATGCAATAATTGCATCCGATCGCCTGTTTGAAATCATGGAGATGGAGCAGGAAAATTAGGACCATAAGTTTGAACTGTCGAGTTCAACTATTGGAGATATCAGATTCGTGGATGTTTCCTTTCGTTATGGTTTGCGGGTTATGGTTTTCAATAATCTCAATCTAAAGATACCCTTTCAGAAACTGACAGCAATAGTAGGGGAGAGTGGTTCCGGAAAATCCACCTTAATGTCTATTCTACAGAATATTTATCCGCTGAATAATGGTCAGGTCTTTATTGGTGATTATTCGATAAAGCACATCAGCAACAGTTCATTGCGCCGGATTATTAGTGTGGTACCCCAAAAAATAGACCTATTTTCTGCTGATGTCATTACCAATATCTCTATAGGAGATGATCAGCCCGACATCAAAAGAATTATAGGGATTAGTACAATGCTTGGAATTACGCAATTTATTGATGAATTACCGAATGGGTTCCAGACTCAGCTTGGTGAGAATGGGGCAAGCCTTTCTGGCGGTCAAAGACAGCGGATTGCTATAGCTCGTGCCTTATACCGTGAACCGGAAATACTAATTTTAGACGAAGCAAGTTCTTCGCTTGATCCGGTGTCTGAGAGATATGTTCAGAATACAATAGAGTTTCTACTGGCCGAGGGGAAGACGGTAATCATAATCTCACATCGACTCAGTAGTATACAAAGGGCCGGATTGATCATTGTTTTAAAAGATGGAAAAGTAGTGGAGGAGGGAGAACATACTGAGCTTCTTGCTCAACAGGGTGCATATTATCACTTATGGTCACAGCAAATTCCGATGGACTTTCATAATTATATTCAGAAATGAAACTTTTGGAACAAATTGAGCGTATAAACAGGCTGCATGAGCTAATCAAGCATCGTCGGACCGGTACACCAAGTGAGTTGGCTAATCGATTAAATTTATCTACTTCAATGGTTTATAAGCTAATAGATGAGTTAAAATTGCGGGATGCTCCAATTGTTTATTCCCGTCAGTTGGGTAGTTATTATTATAGCAGAAGTTTTCAAATGAAGATTTCAATTGATTTTAAAGCGATTGTTGAGGATGAATCCCAGGGTTTTTGAGTTAGGAGATTTGATTTTTTTTCTGCGTGCCAGAAACTTTTTAAAATTTTTTAACCACTGTAGTTTTTTTATACTGAACATCCCTTAATTAGACTATCGCGAATAATGTTGTACAGCAGAAGGCAGAAACCGAAAAGCCTGAATAGAGTAGGTGTCATGAAAATTGAAAGCAGTAAGAAGTTTGAGTATAGTTTTTTGAACGTGGAGCATATGCGCTTAGCCTATCCTAATCAGGAGTGTTGATTTGACAATATACAATCTATAATAAGTAAAACTGTGGTTGACCGGATCATTACGCCTCCTTGTTAAGATTCAATACGTTCAAAAGGAAATTCAATTTTTTATCTGTTTCAGTAAAATTTAAGATTATGGATTTGAAACAATTAAATTTAGTTGAACTTGATTCTGGAGAATTAGTCAATGTTAATGGTGGTGAAGCTAGCTGGCTGAAAAAATTCACGTGGTATGGGATTCTCATTGAGCTTGCACACAATTGGGACGCTATAAAAGCCGGTATTTCTGACGGATGGAATGGGACTTATAACAATAAATTTTAAAAAATTATAATTATGAAACTAGAAGAATTAACAAGCGAAGAATTGATGAATATAGATGGAGGAGGCTTAGGGAATTTAATTTATGACATCTTTTAAGTATTCACGCGTACAACCCGTGTTGGATATGAAATTGCAGATTCGTTAAGAAGTAATCCAAATCATGGAAACGCTATGGTTTATAAATAAAAATTAAAAGGATAGCAGACTATTTAATATAGTCTGCTATTTAATATATCCTGGGCAACTCAAGCGGGAAAGATTTGGAGTTATGGTTTGCCTGTTGATTGAAAATGTAATTTCATGCTTAATTTCATACTCTTATTAAGTTTTCAATTTAATCCCTTAGACATTAAAAATGACATCAGATAATTCAGTAGAAAATTTAAAAACAAACATCTTCTCCAAGATTCAGGAATTAAGT
>VGGW01000164.1 GCA_016868395.1 Bacteroidota bacterium
TGCCAAAATCAAACCCCTGGCCGATGTCGGTTTGGGATATGTGCACCTGGGGCAATCCTCCAATACCCTCTCGGGAGGAGAAGCGCAGCGAATCAAACTCGCCTCTTTCCTAGTTAAAGGAAATAGCAGCAGCAAAACGCTTTTCATTTTTGATGAACCAACTACCGGTCTCCATTTTCATGACATAAAAAAACTTTTGAAATCTTTCGATGCTTTGATTGTTCAGGGCAACACGATTATTGTCATTGAACATAATATGGATGTGATTAAATGTGCCGACTGGGTGATTGATATCGGTCCCGAAGGAGGAGATAAGGGCGGTACAGTTGTTTTTGAAGGTGTTCCCGAAGAACTTATTAAAGAGAAAAATTCTTATACCGGTAAATTTTTGAAGCAAAGGTTAAATGGATAAGACCTGGGTTTCGAAACAATTTCATATAACAACGATTGCTATCCTAGCCTGATTTTGGAATTATTTTCGGATTGTTTCAATCGATGCGATGTGTTTCGGATTTCAGTCTGGGGAATTAAAGAGGAATAGGTTTATATGTGTAGATTGGAATATATTCTACCGGCTAAAATTTATAGAAAGGTACTACTCTGCTTCTTTTGTTTGGACAGTCCGGTTCCCGCCCGGATGAATCCGTTCGGACGGGCTCTGCTTTAGTTTTTTGCTGTCAAAAATCCTACATGGTAAAAACCCTGCTCGCAAAAAAGCTAACGCTGCCGCCCCGGTTTAGGTTTCAGGGGCAGAGCTTCTTATGAAAGCGACTATTTAGGAATAATTTCATCAATGAGAATCTAGCTGCAAAAAAATTAGCATTGCCCCTGCCATCTAAACGGGATCGAAGCGGCAGCCTTTTGCCGAATCAATTGGATTAATTATAACAAAATTTCGATGGCAAAAGCTACAGCGTAGAGCCCGGCTAAAGAAACCAAGAAGCAATGGCTTTGCTTTCCAAATCTGAATAAGCAAACTGAGTTTATCTTTTTGATATATCTCTATTTAACGCAGATGCTCCTTAATCAGTTTCAATCATCGGATTACCAGCTTATTTTCCTCGAATTTCTGAATCAGATAATCAGCATAGCGTAAATAACCAAGATCAGTCAGGTGGGTTCCATCAACTGTGCCCTCATAGTCTGTTCCGATTGAACCGGCAGCACTGATGTATATAAAATCTTTCATGCCTCCTTTTACCAGTTTGTCGAATTCTGTTCTCAAGGCCTGATTCTTCTCATTCATACTGTTTAGCAAACTGGCCTGAAAAATCGTCCTGGTATATTCCACATTTTCAACAAATACAATGGGGGTGTTTGAATTTTTTGAGCGAATAGTTTTCGCTAAGGGTATTACACTGTCGGTTACCATTTTTGCGGTCATGTTTGGCAGGCAATCGATTACATAATAGGAGGCTTTTATTCCTGAAATTAGTTCGGCCATTGGAGGATCCATTCTTCCGTTGCCACTAAAACCGAAGTTAATGCAATCTACATTCAGCTTTCTGGAGATGATACTAGTAAATACCATTCCGGGTCTTGAAGCACATCCCCCCTGCAGTATACTGGTTCCGTAAAAAACGATGGGCAGTTTTTTATCAGCAGCAGGCTTTGTAATCGTACTTCCGCTTTCTAATCCAATTTCTACCTTGGTTGTGCCATCGTAGGGCGGTAAATAAAGTTTGAATTCTCTTTCAGCCGGACTAAGACCACTGATTAAAGAGGCTTCATTCTCCTTTGCAGTTGGTCGGCCTGTATTTACATATGTCCATATTCCATTGACTTTGCAATATAAATCAACGCCTTTTATACCTGTTTCGGCCATATGGTTCATTTTGGTATCATTCAATAATGCCCATTTTACTTTTACAGAACTTGAGTTACTGTTAAATCGTAGCGATATTCCGGCAGAATTTTTTGATAGATCCCAAACCGGTTTTCTGACTTTATCTTTATAGGAGGCGGGCAGACGGTCGTACGGACTTTCCTTTTCAGATTCAGCTACTCCGGTGCCCTCAATTAAAAAGGATTCTTTACCATAATAAACCGTTTGGTCTTTATTGGTGCTTTCTTGTGAAAAGGCAACATTTGAAATAGAACTGATCAGGAAAAGGATAATGATTTTATACATGATTTTAAGATTGTTTTCGGTAAATATAGGAGAAGGTACTATAAGTAACAAGAAGGGTACCTAAGGTTTTTGCTGTGGTCATGAATAGTAAAGTAAATGGATAAAACTTTATCTTGCAGAACCTAAACCTTGGTCACTGAATGATGATTAATTATGCAATTTCGGGATGAGTACAGAAACTAAAGACGACCAATCCACTTTCTCATCCTATGAAATTTTTGTAATCCTGATGCTCGCCCTGACTCAGTTTACGGTGGTTCTGGATTTCATTGTGATTTCTCCTCTTGGTGATATGCTGATGAAGTCTATGAATTTAAGCACTGCTCAGTTTGGATTGTCCGTATCGGCTTATGCCTTTAGTGCCGGACTATCCGGGCTTGTAACAGCCGGTTTTGCCGATCGTTTTGACCGAAAAAAATTGCTGTTGTTTTTTTATATCGGCTTCCTTGTCGGCACTCTGTTCTGTGGTTTGAGCAATAACTATTTAATGTTATTGGCAGCACGTATTTTCACCGGTTTATTTGGAGGGGTAATTGGCTCGATTTCAATGGCTATTGTATCAGATCTCTTTCCGCTCGAAAAGAGAGGCAGAGTATTTGGCTTTTTACAAATGGGTTTCGGAGCAAGTCAGGTTTTTGGTATTCCGTTGAGTCTTTACATGGCAAATGCATGGGGCTGGCAATCGCCTTTTTTAATGATTGTTGGGTTGTCAATCATGGTTTGGCTATTTATTCTGTTTAAACTTAAACCGGTGGCCGAACATCTTGAGGATCAAAATGAACAGCATGCTGTGGTTCATTTGTGGGAAACGCTAAGGATTAGGAAATATAGAATAGGTTTTCTTGCCACAACCTTTTTGTCTTTGGGCAATTTTATGATGCTTCCATGGGGGAGTGCTTACGTAATCAATAATTTGATGATTACCGCACAAGAACTTCCTTTCATTTATATGGCCTCAGGTATCTGTTCGCTTACCATCATGCCGATTGTTGGGAAATTGAGTGACCGATTCGATAAATTTTTTTTATTTACCATTGCCTCTATCATTTTAATTGTGGTGATAAGCATTTATGCAAATCTTGGGCCCGTTTCATTTTGGCTCGTGCTGATTATGAATCTGGGGCTTCAGGTAGGGTTTTTGAGTCGGACAGTACCATCCACGGCTCTAACTTCCGCTTTACCTAAGAAAAATGATCGTGGAGCGTTTATGGGAATAAATGCATCGCTTCAGCAAATTTCGGGAGGTATTGCAGCTGCAATCAGTGGGATGATTGTAATTCAAAAAGATAAATTTAGTCCGCTCGAACACTATGACACAATGGTATATGTAGTGGTGCTCCTTTCCATTATTTCCGTACTCTTACTTTGGAGAGTGAGTAAGCTTGTTAAAAACGAGAATGCAATTTGATTCAGCTTAATCTCTAAATTATTTGCTTTTTCGATAATGATGACTAACTTAACATTCTAAATTCAGACCTTCTATCAAAAATTCAATTGAGTGAGGTGACGGAGTCATGAACACACAGAAAAGAATTTGACTTAATTTGCTTGCAGAAAAGAACCTTTAAGATTTATGCTTTCTAAAAAGACCCGCTATGCTTTAAAAGCCCTTGTAGTTTTGGGAAAGAATTTTGGAGGAATACCGATTCAAATTTCAAGAATTGCTGCTGAAGAACATATTCCTAAAAAATTTTTAGAGCAAATTCTCCTCGATCTTCGGAATGCAGGCCTATTGTTTAGTAAGAAAGGCTCCGGAGGGGGTTATGGACTCGTAAAAGATCCTTCAGAAATTTCAGTTGTACAAATATTGCGGCTTACGGGGGGGCCCGTTGCCCTTCTTCCCTGTGTTAGTTTGAATTTTTATCAAAAGTGTGAGGAATGTGAAAACGAGGATACCTGTGGTATCAGGGACGCTTTTGTTGAGGTTAGGGATGCCACATTAAAAATTTTGACTGAAACCAGCATTGCCGATTTGATTCTAAGAGAGAAGAAACTGTTAGAGAAATTTGGCTTGTAAATTTTTTTGTAAAAAAAGTCTACTAAATCTATATGCTTTGTATTATATTTGAACAATGAAAAATTTTAATCATACTATTTTCAGTGAAATAATGAATAAGTGTTGTTTTGAGGGCATAAATAATCATTGAAAGAGACCAGACATAGAGTAAATTTTATATGCTTGAACCTCTTCATCATCTCGAAGAGGTTTTTTTTGAATCATAAATGAATAGTTTTAGAACAGAATTAGAAGATCCCATCGTACAAAAGGATATCATTGATCTGGAGAATAAGATCAGGGAGTTTCGTGAGGGAAAAATCCATGATGAAAAATTTCGTAGCCTTCGTTTGGCTCGTGGTATCTATGGTCAGCGACAGCCCGGGGTACAAATGATTCGGATTAAACTTCCCTTTGGAAAAATCAGTTTCAAACAGTTCCTGCGTATTGCTGATATTTCTGATGAGTATGCAAGTAGTAATCTTCATTTAACCACCCGTCAGGATATTCAGATTCATTATGTCAGTCTGGATCGTACACCCGAACTATGGGCAAAATTAGAGCAGGATGATATTACCTTAAGAGAGGCTTGTGGGAATACGGTAAGAAACGTAACTGCGTCTTCTACTGCAGGAATTGATCCGGGTGAGCCCTTTGATGTGTCACCCTATGCCCATGCAACCTTCAAGTATTTTCTGCGAAATCCAATCTGTCAGGAAATGGGAAGAAAGTTTAAGATTGCATTTTCGGCAACAGAAGCAGATTCTGCCTTTACTTATATTCATGATCTGGGATTTATTCCAAAGCTTTCAATACAGGAGGGCAAAGAAAGTAGGGGGTTCAAGATTATGTTTGGTGGCGGACTTGGTGCACAACCTTCAATCGCTCATGTTATCCATGAATTTCTGCCTGAAGATGAACTAATTCCTTTCATCGAGGCTACGCTTCGCGTATTCGACAGGCATGGTGAACGCACGAACAGGAATAAGGCAAGGATGAAATTTTTGGTTGCGAAATTAGGACTTGAAGAAGTTTTAAGGCTGATCGAAGAGGAGAAATTAGCCATTCCACATCAGAAATTTATTGTTGACCGCGATACCATCGCATGGCCTGAAATACCTGAATTAAGTTCCTTGCCCCAAGCCCGGATTCCGGAGCAGTTTGAGTTTCAGCGTTGGTTGGATACCAATGTATTTGAGCAAAAACAGAGTGGATTTTTTGGTGTTTACATTAAGGTTTCAACCGGCGATATACCTACCGCTAAAGCCAGAAAGTTTATTTCAGCCATCAGGGGTTTGGTTGCCGATGAAATCAGGATTACAATCAATCAGGGTTTGCTTCTAAAGTTTGCGCGAAAGGAAGTCTTACCCGTACTTTTTGAACGTTTAAAGGAGCTTGATTTTGTGAGGCCGGGATTTGATAGTGTAGGCGATGTAACCACTTGTCCGGGTACAGATACCTGTAATCTCGGAATTTCAAACAGCACTGAGTTGGCGCGAGTTCTGGAAGATCTAATCTCGGAAGAATATGATGAACTACTTGATAATCAAGATATTAAAATAAAAATTAGCGGCTGTATGAACAGCTGCGGACAACATGGGCTTGCTCAGATCGGGTTTCATGGAAGCTCCTTAAAAGCGGCGGGTAAAGTGGTTCCTGCAGCACAGGTTCTGTTGGGTGGCGGGACTTTAGGAGATGGACTCGGACGAGCCGCCGATAAAGTAATTAAAGTGCCATCCAAAAGAACTAAGGATGTAATTAGGCTAGTCCTGGATAATTACAAGCAAAACATGCAGGAAAATGAACTTTTCAATGCGTATTACGACCGACTTGGGAAGGACCATTTTTATCAGTTGTTAAAGCCACTTGCCGATCTGACTACCTTGACTCCCGATGAATTTATCGATTGGGGTCATGAAGAGACTTTCGAAACAGCGATTGGCGTTGGTGAATGTGCGGGAGTAATGATTGATCTTGTTTCAACTTTATTACTAGAGGCTGAAGAAAAATTACAATGGTCACTGGAATCTTTTGAAGCTAAGGCATATGCCGATTCAATTTACCATGCTTATAGTGTATTTATCAGTGGTGCAAAAGCCATGTTACTCGATAAAGGCATCAATAGCAGTACTCAAACCGGAATCATTCGTGATTTTGACCAGG
>VGGW01000165.1 GCA_016868395.1 Bacteroidota bacterium
AGGCTGCAGTGGTGATCCGTGGTGTACCTGAGAAAAAATGCGATGTCCGGCAGAATTGGTTTACCACACATCCTAACGCAGAAAAAGCGGTCCGGGCAGAAGCTAAAACTTTCGTGACTGATAACTTATATGGTTCTGATCCATCCAAAGCCATGTAATCTAAAAGGGTTTAAGTTCGAGATGCTGGTGTTATTTAGAATGAAACGCCTTATTTAGAATAAGTCGTCTTATTTAGACAACATTCTAAAGAGCCGGGACCTAAGTCAATGTCCCGGCTATCTTACATTTATCTCTCAACAGGAGTTTTTGAACTCACTGCAATCCTGTTCCAGGCATTCATCATTACAGATTCTAAAATAATTTCTGCGATTTTCTCTTCATTGAAGAACTTCTGAGCTTGTTTATATGTCTCATCAGATACGCCATGCTGATGGATCAGGGTAACCTCTTCTGCAACTGCTAGAGCAGCTTTTTCCTCCTCAGTAAAATGATCGGTCTCTCTCCATGCGCTCAGCAAAAATAGCCGCTGCTGGGTTTCACCAACTTGCAATGCCTCTTTCGTGTGCATATTGATACAAAAAGCACATGAGTTAACCTGTGAAACACGTAATTTAATTAAATGCTTGAGTATTGGGGACAGGCTGGATTTACTGATACTGATGGCCAGACTGTAAAGTGATTTCCATGCATCCGGCTTTACTGTTTCGATGTTTATTCTTCGTTCCATGTTTGTATTTATTTTATGGTTCAAAGGTAAAGCCTGCAGAATCCGGATTCCTTAAACTGGTTTAAGAAATTCGCTTTCCCCTTATTTCGCTGAGGTACTCCGGGGTAAAGTTGAGATAAGATGCCAAAAGATATTGAGGAATACGCTGAACGAACTCCGGGTAAAGGCGGTTGAAGTCGTGATACAACTTCTCTCTCGACACACTATATAAATTTCTTATTCGGAATTGAAACGCAGCATGTGCCCGCTGATGCATCAATCTGAAATATTTCTCCATATATTTCGCGCTTGGCTCTAGATTTGTATATTCCAAACGAACTATCCCAGACTCAGGTCAGCTGCTCAGACAATAACTTCATCTCAATCTGAGGCGAATGTCTTTCATAAAGGATGGCATATACTGCCCTGCAAATAGGCATATGTACTTTGTAGACTTTATTGATTTGATGAAGGCAATTGACCGCATAATATCCTTCTGCAATCATGTTCATTTCCAATTGCGCTGAAGTTACTGTATATCCCTTGCCCACCATGAAACCAAAAGTGCGGTTTCGGCTGAACTGGGAATAGGCGGTAACAAGCAAATCCCCCAGATAAGCTGATTCATTAATATCCCTTTCTATCGGATGAATGGCCTCCACAAAACGAGAGGTCTCACGAATTGCATTGGAAATAAGAACTGCCTGAAAATTATCTCCATAACCAATCCCGCGACAAATCCCGCTGGCAATGGCATAAATGTTTTTTAGAACCGCAGCGTATTCTGTTCCATAAATATCATCGGATATATTGGTTTTGATATAGCGCGTATTCAACATCGTAGCAAATTCTGCCGCCAGAACGGCATCCTGTGAGGCAATTGTCAGGTAAGATAATTTCTCTAAAGCTACTTCCTCAGCATGGCAGGGCCCGCTGATGACAATAATATCCCTAAATGGAATGTGGTAATGTTTATTTAAAAATTCTGCAATGATTATATTTTCATCCGGAACAATACCCTTTATCGCAGAAATTATTTTTTTACCTTTTAAATCCTCCGGACTTAAGCCTTTTAATGCCTCTTTTAAAAACGCTGCAGGGACATTTAACAGAACAAATTCACAGGGATTAATGATATGCTTGAGATCTGTGCTTAGATTCTCATCAGGAATCCTGATTTCGACAGAACTCAAATACTGGGGATTATGGTTATAATGCCGAATGTGTTCTATCGCTTCTGAGTTCCGCATCCACCAATAAATCTCCTTACCAATCAGATTATCCGATAATATTTTTACAATCGCGGTTGCCCAGCTACCACCACCAACTACAGCTATCTTCTTCTGAATTTGTGACATAAAAAAAATCCCGCTAAAAGTACTTACAAAGAAAATACTTTAAGCGGAACATTTAAGTATTTATGGGAAATTACTCTTTCCCTTCCGATTTAAAAAGTTTTTCTTTATCCACTTTCTCAACCGCCGAACCGTCCTTCAGTGTTTTTGAAATGGCGGTAAATGGAAGTGTGACCACCTCTTCAGAACCCTTTAAACCTGTTTTGACCAAAATATAGGTATCATCCTGAATTCCGGTGGTAACCTGTACTTGTTTGACTTTACCTGCACTGTAAACAAATACATACTCTTTAACCGGCTCGGCATTTTTGTCCTTTGACTTGGCTTTTGTATCCGTTTCAGTAGCAGGCTTGGTTGCTTTTTCTGCATCCTTGTTCTCTTTCTTCTCGTCTCGGATGGTAACCGATTGAATGGGAACCGCTATTCCATTAATCTGCTCCGTTTGAATGTCGACTGTTGCTGATAATCCAGGACGGAATGGTGAAGGATTGTCACTGTCGGCACGCAGAAGTTTAGCGTATGACTCAGGTAGAATGCGAACCTTAACCGTAAAATTAGTTACCTGATCAGTGGAGGTTCCCACCACATTCGATGAACTGGCTATCTCAGTAACCTCGCCCTTAAACTTTTGACTCTGGAAAGCATCTATCTCAATATCTGCAAGATCACCGATGGAAACCCGGTTTATATCACTTTCGTTAACATCAACGCTGACTTCCATTGCACTTAAATTGGATATCCTCATAATTTCAGTGCCGGCCATCTGCACCGTTCCAAGGATACGGTCTCCCAGTTCTACCGAAAGCTTGGAAATTACCCCGTCTACCGGAGCATAAATTGTGGTTCTGGCCAGGTTTGCACTGGCCTCTTTCACCACAGCTGTTGATTGCTCAACCCCAAACCGAGCACCTACCACATTTTGACGTACCGATTCAAGACTGGCCTTAGCACCCATATATTCTGCTTTTACTGCATCAAACTCGGCAGCAGAAATGACCTTCTTGGAAACAAGCTCTTGATTTCTTTTATACCTCGCCTCGATATTGGTAAAATTTGCTTCAGATTGTCTGAGCTGCTGCTGCGTACTGGCCAGAGCTGCCCGCTGACTATTAAGTGATGCTACTGCACGATCATAACCGGATTGCAGGATGTCCGGACGCACTTTACACAGGAGCTGCCCCTTTTTCACCACGTCACCCTCTTTCACGTGAAGCTCAACCACCTCACCGGATACTTCTGCACTTAATTTGACCTCAACCTCCGGCTGAACTTTTCCACTGGCCGATACCGTTTCAATGATGTTTCTTTTTTCTGCCTTTTCAACTGCAACCTTAACCACATCGCTTTTATCAAACCAGCCGAGTTTATTACCTGTAACTGCTACCACAACAAGGACTCCTGCTCCAATGAGCACATACTTTAAGGTATTATTTTTCTTTGCCATTTTCTTTATTATGAGGGGGAAATTTCTGATTAAAAAGTGATTGGATTACCCAGATAAAAATCAATTACTTTACTTCTGAAAATAAAATCATATCGTGCCTGAATCTGATCAAACTGGGCTCTGTTTAAATTGGTTTGGGCCTGATTAAAATCCAGTGAATTAACCAAACCAACTGCATAACGTTGTTCAATTACATTAAACGCTTCCTTGGACGATATGTAGGCAGTTTGCGCAGAGTAAAAACGCTTTTCTGCTGCTCTGAGATCATACACAGCCTGATTAATCACTTTGTTCAGATTATTTTTTGCAAGTTGCTCAGATACCATTGCGTTTTGAAAATTAATATTTGCTCTGCGAACGTTAGACTTTGCTGCAAGTCCGTTGAAAATTGGAATACTCAATCCAAAACCAATGAACTGGTTGAAGTTCTCTCTCACTTGTTCGCCAAAAGAGGTATCGAAAAAGGTTCCGTTCGAATAACGGGTATTCAAACCACTCTGTAAGCTTAGTGAGGGCAAAAATCCTGATTTGGCAATGTCTATTTCTTTCTCAAATACCTGCTTTCTAAAGGCTGCCAGTTTAATATCCGGAAAATTCAAGGATGCAGTTTTAAAAACATCTACCGCAGAATAAGCTGCGTTAACATTGATTATGTTGTCTATTTGAGGCTTTTCAATTTCAAAAGGAATGGATGGATCCAATTCCAGCAACTGTGCAAGGTCCAAAAAAGCCAGATCAACCTGATTCTTGGCATTCGTAACATTCAGCTCGGCAGTAGCCACCTGAGATTTGGATTGTGCAAGGTCAGCCAATGTTCTGTTCCCAACATCAAAGAATTTTTGCTCAATGTCCAGCTGCTGATTTGCAATATCCAGCTGCTGCTTTGATGCCGTTAAAAGATCCTGGGCATTTAGTACGGATAAGTAATTTGTGACTACAGCCAAAACGAGATCATTTTTGACTTTTTGAGTATTACTTTTATCTGCTTCCAGCTGGAGTTTGTTTTGGGATATTTCGTTCATTCTCCTGAAACCCTGAAACAAGTTGGTATTGGAGATTACGGTGGCATTATTGGAAGTAATGGCACGATTAATAAACTGGTTAGAGTTTAGGTCAATACTACGACCATAGTTAAAATTCAAACCGGAATTAGCATTTAATGTCGGCAAAACAGCCAATTTGGATTGATTCAGATTCACCTCGGATATTGCCTCAGAAAACTTAGCCTGCTTAATTTGTAGATTATTCTCAATAACCAGCTCGGTAGCTCGCTTCAATGTAATCCGCTGCTGCGCCGAGCTCGGATTAATCATTGAGGCTGCCAGCATTAAGGTGAACACACTACATCTGAACAAGACTTTAAGGTTTGTAAGTTTCATAAATTGGTCAACAAGGTTGGTTAGGATATAAATCCGGCTCAAAAATACTATCATTTAATTAATAACATCTTTATCTTCGTGATAAATTAGTAAAAGGCAATTGTACTTAACCTATTCACCCTTCTGGTTAAAATGGTTTTATCCCACTTTGACCTGGCATAAAAGCCGCGAAGAAAAATCTGTCTATATCACATTTGACGACGGACCTATCCCGGTTGTTACACCCTTTGTCTTAAAAACTCTTAAAAAGTTCAATTGTAAGGCTACCTTCTTTTGCATCGGTGAGAATGTGGATAAGCATCCATCCATCATGGAAGATATGGTATCAGCCGGACATTCAATCGGAAATCATACTTATAATCATCTTAAAGGCTGGAATTCCGCTGACAAGGATTATATTGACAATGTAAATAAAGGATCAAATGTTACCAGCACCCGAATTTTCAGACCCCCCTATGGAAGGATAAAAAAATCGCAGATTAAGGAAATTACAAGACAGAACCCTTCAACTGAAATCATTATGTGGGATGTGCTGAGTGCTGATTTTGATGAAAGAATTTCAAAAGAACAATGTCTCAAAAATGTATTAAAAAATTGCAAAAATGGTTCAATTATTGTTTTTCACGACAGTTTGAAAGCATTCGACCGTCTTGAATATGCTTTACCGCTGGTTCTTGAAAAACTTTCTGAAAAGGGATTCCAATTTAAAATGCTTTAAAATATTCAATTTTGCCCGGCCTTTCTATGACCTTAACTTATTACCCTTATCAAAAATATTGGAGCGTAAATTTTATCCGGAACTCAACAAAAATTCAGTCTTATTCTCAATGAAAAATCTTAAAATAGCGATAAGTGGCTACGGAAGCATTTCGGCTTTGGGTATAAACAGTGAATCGATATGGAATAACTATCAGGATAATCGGCATTGCTTTCAGAGGGAACAGATGATTAACAAACCTGAATGGCTTGCCAGACTTTCTAATCAGGCGCAAGAACGAATCAATGGTCTGACTAAAGAAAAGAAATACCAGCACCTTGACCCCAGCGTCCTTTATGCCATTGCAGCTTCTAGAATCGCCGTCAAGCAGGCCGGATGGAACACCGGTGAAGGATTTGCTGTTAACATGGGCTCATCCAGGGGAGCAACTCTAAGTTTTGAAAAATATCACAGTGAATTTAGGGAGAGTGCTCAACAAAAAGTGAATCCACTGACCTCTCCAGGCACCACCTTGGGGAATATCGCCAGTTGGGTTGCCTGCGATCAGAATGTAAGTGGCCCGGTCATTTCACATTCTGCAACCTGTTCAACGGCTTTACAATCGATTGCCAATGCCGCTGCATGGCTTCATGCCGGCTTTTGCACCCGCTTTCTTGCCGGAGGCAGTGAAGC
>VGGW01000166.1 GCA_016868395.1 Bacteroidota bacterium
TTGAGAATGGGAAAAAAGGATAGGCTAATGGATTATTGGCATTTGGGATAGGATAGGTTCCATCTTCATTTTGATAAGGAGGCAAATTGTATTTTGCTACGAGTTCGCGTAGGATTTCATTCCATCTTAAAACAGCTCCTGAACTCCAGTATCTTACCATTTTCCTGTCTGCATCGGTCATTTTATCCTGCCACGACTTCACTTCGTTGATTTGAAGGATGTAATCCGGACTTGTAGTTCCAATTGGGGCAGGAACAAAAATTTCATTTGCCGAATTCAAAAGAATTGGTTTCCATGAACCTGCATTGGCATCCGTTTGTACCGGGTTTAGTGCCGGGCTTAGTAAATTTGCTTCTTCAATTTCTTTGCTGCAAGCTGCCAGAAAGAGTAAGCATGTGGCAACACTTAATTTTATCAGTAATTTCTTCATTTTATTTCTTCCTAGAGTTTTCTGATTTCTTTGAATTCAGATTGAATATGTAAAATAAGCCAGCTTGAAAGTTTGTCGTCTGTCCGACGTTCCGACCGGCAACAGTAGTATGAGCACCGCCTATTAAAGTTAGGCCTTTGGGGACTGCAGGTTCGTACTTCATATTGATCCCTGAGCGAGTCATATTCATACGGTTAGATGGGAAAGGCATATTGTTACGTGTGATATCAAACCCTCCAAGTGTGGTCCATTTATCTAATACAGCCTCAAACACCCATGTTTTTCCCCTGTAACCCATTCTTAGGTTAAACTGAGTGGCATCGGGCATATAGACCTCATTAGTGAAATGCATCCTTGTTGTGAAATAGGATGTTCGGTCAATCTCAATATTACTTCGGCTTACATAGGTTCCACTCATGGTTGTAGTCCAGACCCCCACCTGATAGTCGGCCATTCCACGAAATGAAATATGGCGACTTTGCAGCCCTATTGATAAAGGAAGGTAGTCTGCTACATAATCAGAGACAGGCGAGGATAATCCTCCAATGGTAAAAATTGATAGATTGCCCTTCCCAACCTTCTTTTTTATGGGCTTCCATTTTAACCATAGAGATAAATCCTGGAGACCGCTAAATCCTCTTAGTTGTCCGGCGGAGGCATTTGTTTTTATATAAGGTAGATTGAAAATAATATTAAATTTAGAACTAACACCTAAACTGCCCATTGGTCCGATCATATTGGTGCTTACCGTTCCGAGGTTGGGATTATCCCTTTTCAAAGTACCCTCCCAGTAATTGTTCCAACTATTGGTATTGTACATTATTCCTGCGCAGAAAAGTTTTTTGCCCATCATTATGGCATCGATGTCGGTTTGTGCAAAAGATGCTTTACCGTTAATCAGTGTAAAAAAAATAAGCACAAAGAACTTTAAGCTAAAAGCAGAATGCTTAGGCCGAAAATCTTGTTTTGGTTGTAAAAACATGGCATAAATTATAATTCATTTAAACCTTGTTCCTCATTTCCTTAAGGAATTGAATCCGGATGCAAACAGCATTATTCGGTTTTATGGCTGAATGATTCCTCGAATTTTACAGCCTATGAAAAGCCAATCAATTCTAAATACAGAAAATGAGAAAATGAATTTGCGGATCTTTGAACGAGTTATCCGCTTTTTTTAGGTATTAAACAAATTCAGGAGGAGGGCAATTTATCCCAAAGGTAGGTTTATGCGTAGCGAGAGTAGAATTGGTATATCTTGCGGCAAATCGCTCAAGAATGCTAAAATTTAGGTCCACCATCGGATGTACCTCATAATCAGACATAGTCTTTTTTGCTGAAGAAGGACTTGAAGGTTGTTTATTAGGTTTAGCCGAGTCCTGTATTTCATTCATCAGCTGATAAAAAGTTGAACGAGCATGGTGTAGTTTAATTTTATTGGTATTGGGAACACAACGATAGATGATACGGCCATTTTCGTATTTCCGTTCAATAAATTTATAATAAACTCCATCAATCATTACCTCTCCGTCAACACGCTCAAAATTGCTCATGTCAGCTACATAGGGTAATATAACTTTTGAATCAATTTCTATTATCTGGGAGCTTTCATAATTATGATTATCGAATGCAATTTCTAATTGTTCATCATAATGAACCTCAAGAATTTTAACGAGCAGGTCATAGCCATACCAGTTGAAACTGAGTATACATATCATGAATGTGGCGGCAAGACCTTTTAACATTTGTCTTTTTTAATCTAGATTTAGAGTATCAAGGAATAAAAATATGATTAATATCACATTTTAAAAAATAATTCTGCGTGTGATACTGATGTTAGATCACCCAATTTGATCCCAAACAGATAGTGGAAACAAAATAGTTCCATGCAACAGGACTCCTTATTAGCGAAGATCTACTGTTTACAGCCTGGTAATTTAGATTGGAAATTCATTTTCAACAGGGAATGCCTCGGCATCCCCTGTTTGAATTATTAAACAACACTTAACCAAGTATTTTCTTCTTTGGGGATAATTTCCTGATTTTCTGAGATTTTGTTTTCAAGGTCATGAATGGCATGAACAGTTTTAAAATAGGAATCGGGTGTAACGGACAAGGTGTCAATGCCTTCTTCAACCAGGAATTTTGCAAAATCAGGAAATTCAGATGGACCTTGACCACAAATTCCAACTTTGACCCCTGTTCTTTTCGCTGTTCGGATCAATGAGCTAATCATAGATTTTACTGCTTCATTTCGTTCATCATACAAATGTGCAACGAGGGAGGAATCCCTGTCCAGGCCAAGTACCAATTGGGTAAGATCATTCGAACCAATCGAGAACCCATCGACAATGGATGCAAATTGTTCTGCAAGGATAATGTTGGAGGGGAGTTCGGCCATCAAGTAAACTTCAAGCTCATTTTCGCCTCTTATTAACCCATATTCTTTCATTACGTCGTAAACTCGTTCCAATTCTTTTGGTGTCCGGCAGAAGGGAATCATGACAATAATGTTATCCAAGCCCATTTCTTCTCTTGCCTTCTTGATAGCCTTACATTCAAGTCCGAAAGCTTCTTTATATTCTTCCGAGTAGTATCTGGAGGCACCACGCCATCCAATCATCGGATTTTCCTCCAGAGGTTCGAAGTATTTACCTCCCATCAGGTTCATATATTCATTGCTCTTAAAATCCGAGAAGCGCACGATAACTTTGTTTGGATAAAATGCCGAGGCGATCCTTGCAATGCCATAGGAGAGTTTTTTAATAAAGAAAGTCTCTTCATCCTCAAAGCCACGGATCATCCCAAGGATATTATTGCTTAATTCCTGATCGTTTAATTGTTTATGTTTTAATAAAGCCAAAGGATGTATCCTGATGTAATTATTGATAATAAACTCTTCCCTGGCCAAACCTACGCCCTTGTTTGGAAAGTGGGAATAATGAAAAGCCATATCCGGGGAGGCGACATTGAGTAGTAATGGCGTAGTTGTTTTAGGAAGAAGCGACAAATCGAATTCCTGTTTTTCAAATGGGATTATACCATCGTAAACTCTGCCGGTATCACCTTCTGCACAGGATGCAGTAATAAGTCTGCCATTTTTTAGAATACTGCTGGCATTGCCGCATCCTACGATTGCAGGCACCCCCATTTCCCGAGCTACAATAGCTGCATGACAAGTTCGGCCGCCTTTATTGGTGATTATGGCTGCGGCATGTTTCATAATCGGTTCCCAGTCGGGATCAGTCATGTCTGTTACCAGGACATCTCCTTTTTTGAATTCCGTGAGGTGGATTTCACCGGCTTTTAGGTTTTCCAGTACATGAACTTTTCCACCGGCAATTTGATCGCCAACAGCAATACCTTTCAGAATCAGCTTATCCTCTTGCACATGCTCAGTCATGCGGTACTCAGTAACCATGCCCGTCTTTTTACGAGAATGAACCGTTTCTGGTCTGGCTTGAACGATAAACAATTCCCCGGTAATTCCATCAATGGCCCATTCAATATCCATCGGACACCAAGCTCCTTTAAGCCCTGAATAGTGATTTTCAATTAAAAGGACCCAATTGGAGAGTTGGAGCGCTATTTCATCGCTAATGCAAAAGAGTTCCTGTGCTGAATTTTCTACTGCGATAGTTTTTGTTCGTTCTTCTTTAGTTTTACCATAAACCATCATTCTGTTTTTGTTACCCAGCTTTTTTTCAATTAGCGCACGGTATCCTCTTTTCAGGGCAGGTTTAAATACGATGAATTCATCAGGAGATACTGCAACCTGAACAATTAATTCGCCAAGTCCATAAGATCCATTAATGATGATTGCTTCCCTGAAGCCGCTCTCGGTATCCAGTGAAAAGGCCACACCGGATGAAGCCAGATCTGAGCGTACCATTTTTTGTATACAAACAGATAAGCCAATCTTAAAATGATCAAAATTCAAGCTTTCGCGGTAGCTTAATGCCCTGTCTGTAAAAAGAGAGGCAAAGCAATTTCGAATGGCCAGTAGTAGTGACGACTGACCGCAAATATTGAGATATGTTTCCTGTTGGCCGGCAAAAGAGGCGTCCGGTAAGTCTTCTGCGGTAGCGGAAGAACGTACGGCTACATCGACATTAAATTGACCATTCTGGTCAGACAGCTCCTGATAGGCCAGCGAAATCTGTCGCATTAAATCCTCAGGGAATGTACCCATTTCAATCAGTTTTCGAATTTTCATCCCGGTTTGTCCCAGAGATTCTATGTTGTCTGCTTCCATTTCCTTAAATAAGCTCAGGAATGATTTGATCGAGCTTATTGTAGCTGGTAAATTCACGGTATGCTTTTACGGTGACAATAAATCCTCCTGGAATAGCAATACCAAGTGCTGATAGATTTTGGATCATCTCTCCCAAAGAGGCATTTTTGCCACCTACGATTTCCAGATCCTGCATTCCTACCTCATTTAAATTGAGGATTAAACTAGTAGATTTCATGTGATCAGTTGATTATGAGGGTAAATCTATGCTGAATCTTTCATCATACTTAGTGTATAATTATCAAAAAATGATACTATCTTACCTACTAATTAGTGTAAAACTGTTTTATTATGTTATTTTAGTATTAATGGATCCTCATTTACTTGCAATCCCCTTAAATAGCCGCGAATCCTTTAGTGTAAAACTGGAGATTGGTTGGAATTTCTATAAACAATGGCATTACCATCGCGAAATTGAAATTATTTATATCATAAAGGGGTCAGGAACACGATTCATTGGCGATCGGATTGATAATTTCAAAGAGGATGAATTACTACTGATCGGGTCTAATCTCCCACACATGTTGCGGACGCAGGGTGATTTGGATAAGGAAAATCCGGATACAGAAGCTATAGTGGTTCATTTCCTTCCCGATATTCTCAACTCCTTTTTGAATCTCCCGGAAAATTCAGCGATTGCCGACTTATTGCAACAAGCAGGTCGCGGATTAGAAATAGGTGGTGAAACCTTACTTTCCGCAAAGCGAATTTTGCATTCAATACGATATGCTCGTAATACTGAGAAGGTAATTTTATTAATTCAGTTGCTTCATCTCATTGCCTCCTCAGGCGAAAAGGAGACCTTATCTCAGCTTATGTTTAAGAATACCTTCAATAAATCGGATGATGAGCGTTTGAATAGGATTTATAATTATACCATGAACAATTTTTTGAGGCAGATTACCTTAAAAGAAATTGCCGATATCGTTCACATGAGTCCGAATTCTTTTTGTCGTTATTTTAAATCGAGAACCAAGAAACGGTATTCTTCCTTTCTCCTCGAGATTAGGGTAAGTCATGCCTGTAAATTGCTTTCAGAATCAACCTTCAGCATGGCGGTAATTGCTTATGAAAGTGGTTTTATGAATGTGTCTAATTTTAACAGACATTTTAAGTTGATCATGGATAAAACTCCTTTTCAATACCGGTCACAGGTTCGGGCAATGAAGATGTCGCATAGGTAGGATCTTTAATCCATCGGCCGATGGAATACCTTGTCACTTATACACTGGTGTTCGGTAAAACGTTTTTGTTTTTCGCTCCCAAAGACTTAATGTCATCATTAAGTTTTAGGAGGTTCCAGATTTCGCTGAATTGACAAATCTTGGGGGTAGGACCGTAAAGAGAGATTTCAGCGAAAGTTGGAACCTAAATTAACCGGAGTTCGATACATAAAAGATTAAATAATATCCTTAAAATGGTTTTTATACCGCTCCGTATGCCTATGATTTGATTTTGGAAAGCAATACCTGCGTGTTATCGCTTCGTTTAGTCCTTTCCTCCGGAGTATTTCCGGCAAGAAATGGTACTTGATTTCAGA
>VGGW01000167.1 GCA_016868395.1 Bacteroidota bacterium
AAGGTTAACGTGAACTCGACCTAATTGTAAAAAACCCCATCCCAGCCTTCAGGTGGAAGAGAAACATAGCATTTCATAGTTTATGAGCTACATTTTATACATAAATAGCCTTAAAGTTTCGCTTCAATCTGCTACTATGTTTCCATTAAAACATCTGAAAAGCCAATCTTTGTAGTCAAATCCTAAGTTTAGTCAACCTGAAATCAATAGCACATCTTGCCGGAGCCTGATTATTTTTATTGGTCTGTTGCTCTTGGCTTATTCCAGCCCCGTGTTCTGCCCTATTTTTTACTGAAAATTGAATCATTATCATGAGATTTAGTAGTGCAAAAAAGATAGGGCTGCCACCCGGGTTTGTTCAGCAGGGCCTTGGGTTCTATTATCGTGTTACCCGTCTACATGAAAAACAGCTCGGCTAAACTAAACCTTTTGCACAGGGATTACAGGCGAATCGAAAATTCATTAAAAGACAGATCTGGCAATTTTCACTCACGATATCCTGGTTGTGAGCTGAATGTAATTTTACGCCAAGAGAATATCTGCGGATGAGAACCACGTAGAAGTCTAGAATCAGTTAGGGTTCCATCCCATATTTGTAATAGGCTATTCAATGCTTCACTTAATGGTATGCTTTTAAATCACAGTATTTAAGTAACAAATGCGAATATGAGCTGGAGCTTGCATCCGGACTAAATAAAAAATCAAAGTCAGAACAGAACTCTTAAAGTGTTGCTGATTCAGCGCTAAATTTTAAAATAAAATCCCCTAGCAATAAATTAAGGATTCAAAGATTACTGAATGTTATGAACATGAAGTGTTTGATGATTTACTCCCATATAATTAATCCATAAAATCCTTACTTTTGCGCCAAATGATTGCAATAAATAATCTAACCTTCGAGATCGGTGCCAGGGCCTTATACGATGACGCGAACTGGCATATAAAACCAGGTGAAAAAATTGGCTTAATCGGTGCAAATGGAACCGGTAAAACTACCCTATTAAAAATAATTGTTGGCGATTATACCCCTACCCGGGGTACTATATCCATGGCTAAGGACATTAAGATTGGATATCTTAATCAAGACTTACTTTCCTATCATTCAGATAAAAGTATTTTGCACGTTGCTATGGAAGCATTTGGTCGTCAAAATCAACTGCATACAGAAATTGAAGAAATTCTAAAAAAATTAGAAACCGAATATACTGACGAACTAATAAATAAATTGAGCGATAAACAGCATGAGTTCGAAGCCCTTGACGGTTACAATATTGAATATCGGGCACATGAAATTATGGCCGGTTTAGGTTTTAGTGAGACCGATACACATCGCACACTTACCGAGTTTTCGGGAGGTTGGAGAATGCGGGTTATGCTTGCGAGGATCCTACTTCAAAATCCGGATATTTTATTGTTGGATGAGCCAACAAACCACCTTGACTTGCCCTCTATTAAATGGTTAGAAAGTTACCTTCAGGCATTTGAAGGAGCGATTGTTATCGTATCTCACGACAGGTATTTTTTAGATCGTGTGGTCAAAAAAATTGTTGAATCCAGAAAAGGCAAACTGATTCCTTATGCCGGGAACTACAGTTTTTATGTAGAGGAAAAAGGGCTGAGGGAGGAAATCCAAAGTGGTCAATACAAGAATCAACAGGCAAAGATAAAACAGGAAGAGCGTTTAATCGAGCGTTTCAGAGCAAAAGCAAGTAAAGCGAAAATGGCCCAGTCGCGTATAAAGGCCCTTGAAAAAATGGAGCGTGTGGATGATGTGGATGATGATAATCCTTCAGTTAATTTTAGTTTTAAGTTCAGTAGACAATCCGGAAGACACGTAATCCGGATCGAGGATTTAACGAAATCCTATCCTGGGGTACCCATTGTACAGAACACCACTGCTACCGTTGAAAAAGGAGATAAAATAGCGCTGATTGGTGCCAATGGACGCGGTAAATCTACCGTTTTAAGAATCATTGCCGGTACCGACAAGAAGTATACAGGAATGTGCCAAACCGGACATAATGTAACTCAAACTTTTTTTGCACAACATCAACTGGAAGCTTTGCACCTCGAAAACTCGCTGATTCAAGAATTACAGGCGTTTGCACCAAAGCATACAGAAACTGAGCTTCGATCCATTTTGGGTTGTTTTTTATTTACCGGTGATGATGTTTTTAAGAAAATAAAAGTTCTTTCCGGAGGCGAAAAATCACGGGTAGCCCTGGCAAAAGCATTAACCGCTGACGCAAATTTCCTAATTCTTGATGAGCCGACCAATCACCTGGATATTGCTTCAGTCAATATTCTAATCCAGGCATTGAAGCAGTATGAGGGCACCTTCATTGTAGTTTCTCACGATCGCTACTTATTGGACAATGTGGCTAACAAGATTTGGTTTATTGAAGATCAGGAAATTAAAGAATATCCCGGAACCTATGCCGAATATGAAGAATGGAACACCAAAAGGGTTTATGTTCCTAAAGTTCTAAGCTCAATACCCAAAAAAGAGGAAAAAAAGGAAGAAAAACCAAAAATCTCGATCGAAAACAAGGGAAATGAGCTAAAAAAGCTAAATCAAACGCTTCAAAAGCTTGAGGAAGATATAGCTGAACTTGAAAAGTCTGTTAAAGACGCCGAAGCAGAACTTTCCAAAGAAGAAATATACAGCGATCCGGAGAAACTATCCGAAGCTAATAGACACTATCAGCAATTGAGTCCACGATTATTGAAAGCACAGGCCGAATGGGAACGTATGGCAGAAGAAATTATGGAACTTGAAGGGAAATAAAATCCGTTTTCCATGTAATTAAAGGAACCTAAAAACCTAATTTAATGAAGAATTCTTGGCTTTTGCTTTTCCTTTTTATTCATTCAAGCACTGCTTACAGTCAAAAAAAGGTGCGAATACGCCCTGCCGAAGCCCCGCATAATATCATCAGATATGAGAACTACACTTATATTCCCGAAATCAAATCAGTCGAGTTTTATAATCGAAGCAAAGAACAATCCATTCCCGTTTATGTACTTGGCAGTCAGGACAATTTAATACTTGGCTTTGATGATTTACGGGAAGGAAGCCGCAATATCAGCTATTCCATTGAACATTGTGATTCGGAATGGAACAGCAGCCGTCTTTCACCAATTGACTTTGTAGACGGTTTCAGCGAGGACCGGATTAATGATTATCGAAATTCTTTCAATACCCTTCAAAAATTTACTCATTACGAATTGAGTATCCCTAATTTAACGATTAAACCTAAGTTATCGGGCAATTACCTACTTAAAATTTATGAAGATAACGATCCACGCAGGATATTAATTACCAAGCGATTTTTTGTGGTTGAACCAATTATCGGTATTGCGGCAGAACTAAGCAGGTCGAATAGTGTTGCAAATCGAGATCAGATGCAGAAACTTAACATCCTGGTAAATCATGGACAAGTACAAATCAATAATCCCTATCTCGATGTAAAAATCAAAGTGCTCCAAAATGGCAGATTTGACAATGAACAGACCCTTAAGCGTCCTACTTTCATCAGGCCAAATCAACTAATTTATAATGATCTCAGAACCCTTGACTTTAAAGGCGGCAATGAATTCAGACGCTTCGACATCCGCAGCCTTCGATTCCGAACAGAACGTGTTGCCCGGATCATTCAGGATTCCGTCAATACCGTAATTTTACAACCAGACCTAAACGAAAACCGTTCAGGTTATACCTTTAATTTCGATGAAAACGGAGCCTTTTTCATCCGCAATACAGATGGTCGTGATAATCGCACTGATGGGGATTATGCTTATGTCTATTTATGGCTAAATGCTCCCAAACCACCAGTTCGAGGAAATGCTTATGTAGTTGGACAGTTCAACGATTACCGGCTTGTCAATAAAATGGAATATGATGAAGATAGGAACCGTTTCCAGGCTGTAATTTATGTGAAACAGGGAATAACGGATTACCATTATATTTGGGTAAATGAAAGTGATAAATTCAGAGATGATGTAATTTTCGATGGATCCTATTTTGAAACAGAAAATAATTATCAGATCTTTTTTTATTACCGCAAACCGGGTGGGCGATGGGAAGAACTGCTTGGCTATAATCAGATAAATACCGTAAGGCGTTAAAAAATAAGTCTTCATACTTACTTTGATAAATTACCTCTTGCAAAGACGCTAAGACGCAAAATTTTAAGGTTAAATTGTGAACAGTTCGCTTTAAATTATACTCCTCACGTATTTGCGTCTTTGCGAGAATATCTCCAAAACATCATCTTTTACCTGAGTTAGCACCCAATTCTTAATTTTAATCCAAACTCGATCATTTGTCATTCCGGACTCGATCCGGAAAACACTACCTTTGCATTATGAGTACAATTACTAAAAGCCCCAAAGAATCATTCACCATAATGAATGAGCTGGTTCTTCCAAACGACACAAATCCCTTAAATAACCTGATGGGAGGCCGTCTTTTACACTGGATGGATATTGCAGCGGCAATATCAGCACAAAAGCACTGTAATAATATTGTAGTCACAGCATCAGTAGATAATGTGTCTTTCAGACATGCCATCAAGCTTGGCGATGTAATTACCATTGAAGCCAAAGTAACCCGTGCTTTCAGTACCTCCATGGAAGTACGACTTGACGTCTGGGCAGAAAACATCCCATCTGGAACAAGAGTACGTTCAAATGATGCTTTTTACACCTTTGTTGCAGTAAATAATGAGGGAAAACCTGTTGCCGTACCTGAAATTGAACCAGAGACTGAGACTGAAAAAAAACTATTTGAAGGAGCCCTGAGACGTCGTCAACTTAGGCTGATTCTCGCAGGTAAAATGAAAGCGCAAGATGCTACCGAATTGAAAGCGCTGTTTTTGAACCAAAGTGATCTTTAACCTGAAAGGTAAAAGCTTAAAGCACAAAGCACAATTTCCGTTTATTCGTAAAATTTGCTCTTATAAAGATTAATTTTAAAACTGTCATCCCGATAGCTATCGGGTCTCCACGCTCAATTCTCAACTATCAATCAGCTTCCCAATTCAACAATCCTGTCAAACTCCTCTACCCTAATTCCCATAACTGATAATCTACCCTGCCTGACCAATCCAATATTTTGAAGGCGTGGATCTGATTTAATTACTTCGAGCGTCACCGGGTTTTTGAAACTTTCTACAGGCTCCAGATCTACTACAACCCAGTTTTGATCATCCGTTGTTGGATCCTGATAAGATTCTTTAACAACCCTGGCGATTCCAACCACCGCCTTACCTTCATTACTATGGTAGAACAAGACTAAATCTCCTTCTCGCATCTCTCTGAGATTATTCCTTGCCTGATAATTACGTACACCATCCCAAAAGGTACGGCCATCCTGATTGAACTTTTCCCAACTGTATTTAAAAGGCTCTGATTTAACTAACCAATAATTCATAAACTAAGTACATTTAAAGTGGTATGAAGGCTGTTTTCGATGAATTAATCATCAATTACTAACAAAGATAAAGAAAACAGAGCCAGACTTGAAAAATGAGTTGTTTAATTGTTTGGAAAGGCTAGAAAACCTAATTTTCGAATTCAATCAAGAGGAGTTATTGACCCTCAAGTCTACCGGCCCTTTTTCGAATGGAATACCGCTCGAATAATTGGATATTTCAGTTTATCTTATTTTTACTCAGTAATTCAGGTTTGTATTTAGCCTGCCGATCGCTATTTTACAGGTATTAATGATTATCCCGGAAATTGAAAGAATACAGACTAGAATTGCTTACAAAAATAGCTGAACATTTGATTCGGATTAATTTTGCTGATCCCTAGCTCGTTCAAAAGCATTATCTTTAACTTCAAATAGTTTACAAGTGATTCGTGTCCTATTCATTTTCATTTTTCTTCTAGGCTCGGGATTTTCAACCGGCCCTTTAAATTATACCCTCACCGAAAGCGAGCGATGGAACAGACATGTTTCCAATACTGAAATCATCCGCGATGATTTTGGAGTACCTCATATTTATGGTAAAACAGATGCTGATGCCGTTTTTGGCTTATTGTACGCCCAATGTGAGGATGATTTTAATCGAATAGAGCAAAATTATATTTGGGCAACCGGCAGATTAGCAGAACTGGAGGGCGAAACTGCCTTGTATAGTGACCTTCGTGCTAAGTTAT
>VGGW01000168.1 GCA_016868395.1 Bacteroidota bacterium
ACAACCCTTTACTTTCTCCCTCTCCTCACTTATCTTATAACAATGGGAACTCAAAGATCAAGAGTTCAAGGTACCAGAAAAAACTGTGCACCTTTCTGTGCACCCTAAAAACAAAACCCTTGTAAGTATCTTGCTTACAAGGGTTTATCCTTTTTGAAGTGGTGTGGGGCGGTAAGCCAAGCCTTAATACTGACTTTCGAAGCAGCAGACGCAGCGGCGGGGTTTTGGTCCTTTTTTCCTGAAGAAAAAGGACTAGGCCTCCGCGGCTATGAGCGGACAAAATTCAGTTTAATTTATTGTAGTTGATGCGTTACGGTAATCTTACAGGTGCGATGAAATTATTTGTTGTTATGCGGTGGATAAAGAGGGTTGATAGGTTGATCAGGGCTCTTATGAGAAATATGTACATCTCTATAGATTCACAAGATATATCGAATTAAAGCAAATATCAATAAATGAAAAACGGCAATTTCCAATTAGAAAATTGCCGTTTAGTACTGATTATTTCTGAGCCGCTAATCTTTTTACTTTTTAGCTATTCTGTAAAGCCTTCCCTCATCAGTAATCGCATAAAGCGCACCGTCTTTGCCTTGCATGGTGGATCTGAAACGCTGGTTTTGATCTGCTAGCAATCGTTCCTCCGCAACAACTTTATTGTCTTTGATGACTAATCGCAGAATATGTTTACCACTAAGTGCACCGATGAACAGATTGTTTTTCCATTCTGGGATCATGTTACCCGAATAAAAAGACATTCCGCTTGGCGAGATGGATGGGTTCCAGTAGTAAACCGGTTGCTCCATTCCTTCTTTTTGCGTTATTCCTTCACCAACTTTGGCTCCACTGTACTCCAGACCATAAGTAATGGTTGGCCATCCATAGTTTTTACCCGGTTTAACCAAATTGAGTTCATCTCCACCCATTGGTCCAAATTCTGCTGTCCATATATCACCAGTTACCGGGTGAAATGCTAAATTTTGAACATTTCTGTGACCGTATGAATAAATTTCAGGTTTCGCACCCGGGGCGGTCCATACCGGGTTGCCCGGAGCAGCTTGACCATCTTTTGTTATTCTAAGTACTTTACCGTTCGCTGAGGTCAAAAACTGTGCTTGGGGTCTGGTTTCTAAAGAAGAACGTTCTCCTGTAGTAACCAATAGATTCCCTGTTTTGTCTACCAAAATCCTTCCTCCATAATGTCCCATACTCGGATGTGCAGGGTCGGCCCTGTAGATAACACTAACATTTTCTATCATTCTCTCGTCAGCAGAAAGTGTTCCCTTAGCAACAGCAGTCAGATTTCCTGTGCTGGTTTTTTCTGAATAAACCCAGTACACTATTCTGTTTTTTGAAAAGGAAGGGTCGATGGTCAGGCCTAATAATCCACCTTGGCCTCCTGAATTCACTTCCGGCAGACCCTTGATTGGCTCACTTACATTTCCACTTGTAGTGACAATTCTCATAGTACCTGTTTTTTCTGTGATCAACAAACGGCCGTCAGGTAGAATGGTGATGCCCCAGGGCCTTTTCAACCCTTCGGCAAGTACTTTGATATCCAATGCGGTTTTAGTTTTGGTTCCTGCGATTCTGGTTTGACCGATAAATGCAGGAGAATAACTATTGTTTGGAGCTAGTTTCTCAACGGGTGCTTTGGTAGTATCCTGAATCTTTTCACGATCGGAAAAAGCATGAGCACCTTGGCTGTAAACGGTATAAATCAATGCCGCACATACAGTGAAAACTTGAATTTTTTTTGTCATTTTGATGGTTTTTAGTTAGTGATACAAAATAATAAATAGCTGTCTTATAAATTTAATTTAGCGATTTCATGTCGATTACAAAGCGATAATGAACATCACCTTTTGGTGTACGTTCATAAGCTTCATTTATCTGATCCATATGGATCAGCTCGATGTCTGAGGTAATGTTATTTTCAGCGCAATAATCCAGCATTTCCTGGGTTTCCCAGGTGCCTCCAACCAGAGAACCAACTAGACTACGGCGACCACCAATCAGTTGAAAGGCAGATACATCTGCCGGATTTGGTGGAGCACCCAGTAAAATCATAACGCCATTTGAACCTAATAGTGCCAGATATTCATTATAGTCATGATCTGCGGAGACTGTGTCAATAATAAAATTAAAGCTTGAAGCAAGTGATTTCATCACTTCAGGGTCTGAGGTAAGTTTAAAATGTGATGCCCCCAATCGTTTGGCATCTTTTTCCTTACTTTTTGAACGACTTAAGACCGTAACTTCTGCACCCATGGATGAGGCAATTTTAACAGCCATATGACCCAGACCTCCAAGTCCTACAACAGCAAGTTTATCACCCTTTTTTACATTCCAATGTTTGATCGGAGAGTAGGTTGTAATTCCTGCACAAAGCAGGGGAGCGACATTTGCTAAAGGTAGTTTATCAGAGACCTTGAGCACAAATCTCTCTTTTACCACGATATGAGAGAAATATCCGCCATAGGTTATGGATTTTTTATCCTGACTTAAGGAATTATAAGTTTGGGTATGTCCGTTTTCACAATACTGCTCCAGATACTCATGACAATTGCTGCAATGCCCGCAGGAATCGACAAAACACCCCACACCAACAGTATCTCCTGCCTTGAATCGCTTTACTGCATCCCCAACCTGCGTAACTTTTCCAACGATTTCATGCCCCGGAACTGCCGGATAGACTGTTCCGCGCCATTCGTTTCGGGCGGTATGAATATCGGAATGACAGACCCCACAATAGAGTATTTCGATTTCAACATCCTCTGCTCCGGGTTCACGGCGATCCAGATGCCACGGAGCTAATGGACTTTCCGCACTTTGGGCGGCATATGCTTTTACTGATTTCATAGTTATGTATATGGAGATAAAGTTAAGTAAGATTTGATTAAGGTTTAGGAGTTAACAAATTTATCGCATGGGACCTGAGGGAGGATATCAGGGTATTCCCTAATTATCAGAACGCTTCAGATATCTCCATTTTTTTTCATATTTACAAGATTTTTATAAATAATGATAATTATGAAGCGTTTAAAAGTCGCATTTCTGTTTACATTTTTGATTTTAGCCAGCATACTTAAAGCTCAAAGCCCTAAATACCATTTGGTGATTGGAACCTACACTTCCCCCGGAAAAAGTGAAGGAATTTATGTTTACGAATTTGACAGTGGAACTGGAGCAATGACTTATAAATCACAAACCATGATTGAAAGTCCTTCCTATTTCGCGCTGACAAGCAATCGGAAATTCGTTTATGCCGTAACGGAAGGAAAGGGGAATAAGATCAGCGCATTTGCTTTTGATGTTAAAACGGGAAATTTAAATTTTCTGAACAGTCAGCCCACAGGAAGTAATGGGCCAACCTATATTTCAGTTGATGCCAAAGGAGAATATGACTTTGCAGCCAATTATGGGGGAGGATCCATCACCGCTTTACCTCTTGAGCCAGACGACACCTTGGGTGCAGATATTCAGGATATTAAGCATGAAGGAAGCAGCATCGCAAGAAAGAAGCCTTTTGTTCATTCAGCAATCTTATCTCCGGACAATAAGTATGTTTTAACTGCAGATTTGGGGACGGATAAGATTAATGTTTATAGGTTCAATGCCAAGAAAAGGCCTCGGGCACTATCCACAGCTGTACAACCGTTTATTTTGCTGAATCCGGGATCTGGTCCGCGCCATCTGACCTTTCATCCCAATAAAAAATTTCTCTATTCTGTTACCGAAATTAATTCTAAAGTCTATGCCTTTAAATATACCGGTGGATCTCTCAGTCAGATTCAGTCGGTATCCATGTTAACCGAAGGATTCACCGGTCCGGGTCATGGAGCTGACATTCATGTTTCCCCGGATGGGAAATTTCTTTACGCCAATACCAGAAGTACGGTTAATGAAATTGCTATTTATTCGATAGATCAGAAAACAGGAATGCTTAGTCTGATTGATAAACAGCCTTCATTAGGCAAAAGCTCACGTACGTTTGAGATTGATCCAAGTGGTCATTGGCTTCTGAGTACAAGCCAGGCAAGTAATGAGATCATTGCCTTCAGGCGGGATATAGAAACAGGTAAACTAAGTCCCAGCGGTCAAAAAATACAAATTGATAAACCATCTTTAGTGAAATTTGTACCGATTGATTGAGCAGCATGCTGGGTTAATCTGACGCTTTAAACCAACTGAATTGTTTATTGTCTAACATCAAAATCAAAAGTTTACGTAATTTTAATTAAAATTTTTTCTGATTGACAAATTCTTAAGGATTTTAAAAAGTTTTGGAAAGTATTTCAAGATCTCTGTTAATTGTTTTTCTTCTGCTTGTTTTTTCAAGCTCAACTGGGAATGCTCAAGGTACTTCGAACAAGGGGACTGATTTTTGGGTGGCATATTCAGGACATATTGATGCAAAAGTATCAAGGATGACCTTGTTTCTCTCCTCTGATGTGAATACAACTTATAAAGTAGAAGCTGGCAATCAGGTTGTTTCTTCAGGTAATATCGTTGCAAATATTGTTACTCCGGTATTCATTGATCCCAACGTATTTGATGTACACATTGGAAGTTCAGATGTGGTTGAGTCGAATAAAGGTATTCACATCACCTCCGGAAGTCCGATTTCAGTTTATTCTATCATTTCTAACGATAGAAGAACCGGGGGTAGTTTAATACTTCCTACGAAGTCTTTAGGTAGGGAATATTATGCATTTTCCTATCCGAATTCGGGTGGCTCACAGAATAATAATGCTAAATCTGAATTCACAATTGTCGCCGTTGAGGATAATACTGAGATTGAGATTACCCCTGCTACCGATAGTTTCAATGGTGTTCGAAAAGCCAATACCACGTTTAAAATAACTCAGAAATTAAACAAGGGCGATATTTACCAGTATCAATCGGTGAATGATGTTTCAGGATCCTTGATAAGGACTTTAGGAAAATGTAAACCAATAGCGGTTTTTTCCGGCAGTACATGGACAGCCTTTTGCGAAGCAGGTAATCCAAGGACTAATCCAAGCGGTGGGGATAACCTGTACCAACAGCTATTTCCAATTTCATCATGGGGGAAAAATTTTGTTACCGCACCATTTTTTAATACTGAAAATGGTAATATGGATGTGGTCCGCATCATTGTTTCTGAAGACAATACCAATATTTCAGTTAATGGAAGTAATACACTTGCCATCAGCACACCCTTAAGCAACCCCTACAAAAAAGGCAGTATAATCACCTATTTTACCAATGTACCCAGTATCATCAAGGCGGATAAAGCAATTGGTGTTGCGCTCTATCAGACTTCACAAAATTGTAATACCGCCAACTCTACCAATAATCAAAATCCTCAATTTCCCGGAGACCCCGAGATGACCATACTAAATCCGATTGAGCAAACTTTAAACGATATTACTGTATTTTCGAGGTTGGGTAGTATCTCAGGTGTAAGAACCCAAATTACCAAATATTACCTGAATGTGATCATTAAGACTGTTGACGCGCCGGGCTTAACTGTGAATAATGCCAAAGTCACTAACTTTAAAACAGTTGACAGCGAGTATTCCTATGCGATCATTGATGTCACCGGCACCCAAGATCAGCATCGCATTAAAGCAAACGGTGGTTTTGTTGCTATTGCCTATGGTTATGGTCCGGTTGAGTCTTATGCTTATTTAGCCGGCGCTGATGTTCGTAATCTTTTTCAAAATATCACAGCGAGTACCCAATCCGGCAAGTCAATTACCAGTGCTTGCTCCAACTCAGCGCCCAAATTTCTTTTAACCTTACCTTATCAATCATCAAGCATTGTATGGAATCTGGATGATGGTAAGGGTTCATTTACAGATTTAAATCCCGTGTCCACGCCTGCGCTGGTTGCGGGCAGAACAGTGTATAACTACTCATACCCCCAGGCAGATCCGGTTTATAAAACCACTGGTAAATATAAAATTACAGCAATTGCTCAAAATCCTGTTCCTTCAGGTTGTGATGCCAGCGAATTAGTTAGTTTGGATTTTGAGATATTTGATCCTCCGGCAGCAAATTTCACGGCTATTAGCCAAAGCTGC
>VGGW01000169.1 GCA_016868395.1 Bacteroidota bacterium
CCTTTCCCGACCCTAAAGGTGCATCTACATCAGAAATACCAAACCAATACGCCCAAAATAAGATTCGAAAATCAGTTTTTTAACTGAACAGCCCCACCAATTAAAAAGTTACATTACATCACATCCACAACAGACTTCGTCTCGTGGGATTTTAATGCAGCATGGAATAATTTATGACTAATCAATGCTTCCTCAGGAGTAACACATGCAAAACGACCATTTAAAAATCCTTCCCGCTCTGCAAAATAGGCAGCAAGCATTTGCAAGAAGCAATCGGAAAAGCCGGGTTCAAATATTCCACCGGTACTTACAGGAAAAGGAACTTGAAAACCAAGATCAACACGCTGCCATAGCTGCTCCTTTTCACGTTTGAATGTCCATAAAGCCTTGGTATCTTTCGTATTATAACGTACTCCGCCATCGGTTCCTAAAACTTCAATATACCACGAATTGGTCTCTCCCGGTTTTAAACGTTTCATCTCAAGAGACATGGGTATATCATTGGCTCCAATTTTTACTGAAGCAGATAAACTTGCATTGTTCCAGGTATCGCAATCACTCCATCCACCCTTCCCGTCGGGTCTTGATGTGATTATCTTCTGAAGATGAGCATAAACTTTATCAGGTATCCATCCCAAGCTTAACGGAATGTGCATAATGTGCATGCCCAAATCGCCCATCACGCCAATTTCACCACAGAATTTAGATTGTCTCTTCCAATTAATCGGCTTAAGTGGATCCATATCACTTGAGTGGCAAAAACCGGCATTAATTTCAATAATTTCACCAATTCTACCGGATAGTACCTCAAGAATTACACGCTGAGGACCCGGTAAAAATGGCATCTCAGAACAACATCTTACAAAACTCTTCGATTTGGCAATTTTTTCATTGATGTTTTTTGCAGCTTTTAGATCCATTCCAAAAGGCTTTTCAGCCAGGAGATCCTTCCCTGATTCAATTACTTGGATATAATATTGTTCATGTAGAAAATGAGGAAGGGCAACATAAATTACATCTACCTTAGGTGAAGCCAGTAATTCTTTATAATCAGTGGTTAATAATTCAACCGAGGGAATTTGCTCATACCATTTTAAAGTATTGGAATCCAGATCACAAACAGCTTTTAATTCTACTTTAACCGGGTAATCATTCAATGAGAACCAGCGCCCAAAAGCACCGGCCACCTCCTTACCCATTAAACCTCCCCCAATGATACCAACGTTTACAACTTTCATATTGTATTCAATTTTTTTTAAATATGGAGATTCCTGCCTTCTCTGGAATGACATAAATTTTGAGAGGATTGCGATTCTTTCCATTCAGATGCCGGCAAAAGCCGGAATCTCCCTAATATTTCCAATCCCTTATCATCCGATAGCTATCGGATCCCGCGAAGGCGGGAACCTCCAAAGCAAAATAGTTTTTATTTATTCCCCTTAACCCAACCTATAACATCCTCCGGCTTTGCACCATCGTGAACAATAGCCATTAATGCTCTGGTCATACCCCCTGAATTAGTATGTTGAACTACATTTCTACCATAAACAATTCCCTTAACCCCCTGTTTCATTAATCTATACGTTCGATCCAAAAGCTCCTCATCTTCTGCACGACCGCCACCTCTCACCAAAATAGGCACGGAGCCGGCTACTTCAACGACCTTGTGGTAATCTTCAACCTTATCGCACGGATCAGCTTTAATGATATCGGCTCCCAATTCTACCGCCTGCCTTACAAGCGGTAGGATAATATCTATATTCCCATCAACCATATAACCTCCGGCTTGACTGTTTGGACGAAACACCAATGGTTCAATCATTAAAGGCATCGTATAGTAATCACACATTGGTTTCAATTTCAAAATATTTTGAATGCACTGATCAGTAACTTCGGGAGCACCCGGAATACGAAACAGATTAACCACCACGCAGGTAGCATCAAGGCGGATGGCCTGTAGCACAGGCTCTTCAATCATTCTACTGTATAAAACAGATTGAAGTTCAAGCCCATAAACATTGGCAACATCTGTTCTTAAAACCAGAGCAGGCTTCTTTTTGCCTGGCACAGATTGTAAATGGTGGGCCTGTCCAACAGTCAATTGAATAGCATCAGGGTCAGCATCAATAAGAATCTTAACAGACTTCTCAATATTTTCTATTCCACCCAAAAAGGTTAATTCATTAAAAAAACCATGATCAATAGCCACATCAAAACACTTACCTGATTTTTCATTGAATAATCTGTTTAATCTACTCGCTTTCATCTTTCTTATTTAGTTAATTATTTATTATATGTTAAAGTCAATATTCCTTGTTTTACCCTTGAATTTATAAAATCCATCATTCAGCCACTGTCCACTCCAATTAATTCTAAACCCTTAGCATCTGATAGAGAGAAGTGTAAATACCTTTACACGAAATTTCAGGTTGAAATCTTAAAGGATTGTTACTGCCTTAGGTATTGGTTTTCACCAGAGACAGTCTATCAGCCAGATTAACCGGAACGCCCCCAAGCCTCTTACTTTCATCTGCTGCATCCATAAAGGCATAAATTTCTATGGTTTCCTCCTCGCTTACCGGTACTATGCCTGTTCTGAAGAAATTAACAATGGCTACCACCAATGGGCGATAGCCATTAAATGCCCCAATCGAAGCAATACCTTTATCTCCAAAAGCAGTACCGCCAAATCCACTTTTCCCCTTACGGATTCCTCGAAAAACACCTATGCGGCCATCAGTCCAGTTACCCACCACAACGTCGGCGTCAAGCGTAGAGGTTCGGCTAACCGTTTTGCATCCTGTTCCACCTAATACCGTATAAAGGGATTCGACTGCATGAATTCCATCCCAAAATAGATCTACGTGTGATTTCTGCAGGGGTGCCGGTCCATAAGCACTAGCCCCCAAAACCTTTCCGACAACTTTTCCTTCACGGATTTCCTGGGCTTCCTTAACATAACGAAGTGGTGAACAGGAAAACATGGGAACTTTGTATTTTTTAGCCACCTTGAAGATTGCCAATACATCAGATAGATTTGCAGCAAGAGGTTTATCTACGTAAACAGGTTTTCCAGCCTTTAATACCGGAATGATTTCTTTCAAATGAGGCCGACCATCGTTGGTTAATAACATGACTGCATCAACCATTTTCGCCAATTCTTTGATAGAACTTACAAATTCAACGCCGTGAGCCTTTATCGTATCGGTGAAACTTTGAAGCTGTTTTTCAGAAAATTCAACATCAGTATTACCCGCTGGATGGAAAATTGCCACCACTCTACAGCCACTAAAATCCGGACTAGAGGCCCCTGAATTGATGATTTCAGTATATGCAGCACTATGAACCGAAAGCCCGATAACACCAACTTTAATCTCCTGTTGGGGAAAAGGTTTTGCAGAAGCAGTACCTTGTAGGCCAACACCTAAGCCGGTCGCTAAAATCTTGTTCATCAAGATTGGTTGCTTAGCATTTCTCATTTTTGAATTCGATTTCATATCAGCCGAAGTTCAGTAGCCTTTTGCAAATAATATCCTTACCATTTATTTAACCACCTTCATGATCCCACGCATCGTAAAGGAGTGACCCGGGAAGGTACAAACAAAAGGATAATCACCTGCAGTTGTCGGTGCAGTAAACTTAATAGTCTCTTTGCCGCCGCCCATTAATAACTTGGTTGCAAATAACACCATGTCACCATCAGGTACATAATTCTTTGCCGCCCCATTTTCTCCAAGTTCAATCGCCTTTTGCGAAACTACATCCACCGTACCCGGTTTAGTAATCAAAAGATTATGAGGCATTAAACCAAGATTCTCAACTGTAATTTCTACAGCTTGAGCCGCTTTAACGGTAAAGTCTGATAATAGTTTGCCCTTGAATTTGAAACGTAATTCATCCGTCGCTTCGATGGTTAGAACAGCGACTTTCTCATTTTGTAAATCCGGCCCATTATTACCGCCGGTAACAGGAGCAACCGGGACTGCAGGTTTTGGAGCTTCAGCTTTATGAGCCTGATGATTCACATCTGTATATCCCGGAACTTTCCAGAATTTTTCATAAAAAGTTCTGTTCTGCATACCGGTAACGCTGGCCTCGGATTTAGCAGGTTTGAAAGTATCTTTACCACTCCAGAAAAAGTTTACCTTTTGAGCTGCCAGTCTTGCCTGATATTCGGGCGAGCTAAGTAATTTAACGAGTAATGGCCTGTTGATCACATTATGTTGTTGATGCAACCATAGGATTTCAAGCATCGGTAAAGCATCTTCTTTCTTTTTAGGATCCAATTTTGCCACCCATTCTTGTGCTTTCTGAATAACTTCATCAGTATTTCGGCCACTCAGTTCAACACGCACCGCATGGCGAATTCCATCAATTGGATGCCTGAAAAGCTCTAAAAGTTTTTCAATTGGCTCACCATAAATGGATACCGGCTTCTGAAGAGGTCTGTTCGTGGCAACCATCCGATAAATGCGGCCATGTTCATGATCACGGCTAGCATCTCTCAGGTTATATGGAGAGTGTGTAATTACTGCTTGATGCCAGTCACCAAAATAAAGAGCCCCATCAAATCCCACTACACCATCACTCGGACGGAAGTTTGGATCACCCGTATAATCTTTGCCAACAACCCTTGGAGTGGCTTCTGAACTTGGCGTAAATGCTGAATTACTCCCGGTAAAAATCAAATTCCCGGCTTCTTCCCCTTCAATAACACCTTCATCCAGGTAATTCAATTTATATCGCTTAATTCCTTGAAAACCGATAACATTATAAACCAACAAGTTATTTTGGTACTCCTCAGGAAAATTGCCACTGGATAAGATTTGGCTGGAAGTGTATGGTCTGATTGTCTGTTTAAATAAAGGTCGCTTCTCAAAATCGCCTTTATCTGTAGTAGAAGTTACAGTACGCTTGAAATATACCTGAAAAGACTTACCTGTTGTTCCATCAGTAATAAATTGGTTCCCCCATTCATCAAAACTTATCCCATGCGGATTTGGGCTATTATCCACCACAAGAGAAAAATCGAAGGTACGCGGATTGAATCGATACAAACCAGACTCCCCAGACTCGGCACTTTTACGCCATGGCGTTTCAATATTCTCAAGAATAAAAATACCCCTCTGGTAATAAATATTACCATCCGGACCATAAATAAGATTGTTGGCGGTATGGTGTGTATCATCAGAGCCTAAACCTCCCAGCATACGATACCGAATATCGGCAACACCGTCTCCATTAGTATCTTTGAGGAATAAAATATCAGGGGCAGAAACTACAATCACCCCTCCGTTCCATAATTCAAAACCTGTAGGGTTCGTAACATAGGCGAAGGTTGTGGCTTTGTCTGCTACTCCATCTCCATCCTCATCTTTGAGAGTAACGATTCTATCTCTCATTGGTTTCATCGGCTCCCATTTTGGATAATCAGCCCATGAAGCTACCCATATCTGACCTTTGGTATCAATCTGAATAGCTACAGGATTAGCTATCTCAGGAAACTTATCCTCAGATGCGAACACGTTTACTTTAAAATCCTGAGGTATACTCATGCGCTTAATCGCTTCTTCGGCACCGATGTACTCCACATTTCGGGTAATATGTGTGCCTACCGGATATGGCTCAGGAACATTACTGTCATCAATCTTAATGTCTTTACCTTGTGCTCTTGCCCAAACACGTTTATCTCGGTTGGCAGTCATCACCTCAAACATTTTCAATTCATTTTGCAAGGTGACATGGTTGCCATCCTGAATCGTACGTGTTCCCCAAACATCATTACCACTGGTAGAACGGTAACGATTAAACCAATGCCAGTTTTTTTCTACAACTGCGCTTCTTAAAGAATCCAAGCCAACCTTGGCCATACTTACTTTTTTGCCAAACAAGTTTTCGGTGATGTAAAGACCCACTCTTCGGTTTCCCTCTGAATTTAGATGAACCCCATTAATTGTTAATGGTTCTGTTGTACTATCATACATTTTCTGGGTAGCATTGAACAAATCCAGAAAAGGGACACCCTTCTCTTTGGCTACCTGCCCCATGGCAAGTGTATAAGC
>VGGW01000170.1 GCA_016868395.1 Bacteroidota bacterium
ACATTTGTTATACCATTGAAGAGAATAAATGGAAGGAGAAAAAATCAATACAATTGAATATCAAGGGGATACGCCCGGCTCTTTCAAACCAGAAAGTATGATATTAAGAGCCGAAAATCTGGTAAAAAAATACAAACAACGTACCGTTGTTAATAATGTGTCCTTTCATGTTTCACAAGGAGAAATTGTAGGATTACTAGGGCCAAATGGTGCAGGTAAAACTACTTCATTCTATATGATTGTTGGGCTGATCAGGCCTAATGAAGGACATGTATTTCTTGATGAGGAAGATATAACGGAGGATCCCATGTATCGCAGAGCTCAAAAAGGAATCGGATATCTTGCTCAGGAGGCTTCAGTTTTTAGAAAATTATCGGTTGAGGATAATATTAAGGCAGTACTTGAGATGACTAAATTGAGTAAAGAGGAACAAAGGGATAAGCTTGAACAACTAATCGATGAGTTTAGTCTTCATAAAGTCAGGAAGAATCGGGGCGACCTGCTATCTGGTGGAGAAAGGAGAAGGACCGAGATTTCGAGGGCATTGGCGGCCGATCCCAAATTCATTCTGCTCGACGAGCCTTTTGCCGGCGTCGACCCCATAGCGGTTGAAGAGATTCAAAGTATTGTGGCCCGACTTAAATTGAGAAATATTGGGATTTTGATCACTGATCATAATGTACAGGAAACACTCTCGATTACAGACCGTGCCTATCTGCTGGCAGAAGGAAAGATTATGCTCACCGGCACCCCATCAGAAATTGCCGACAATGAAATGGCCAAAAAGTTCTATCTTGGTCAGAATTTTGAGCTGCGAAAAAAGAAAATCTGATTCCCAAACAAGCCATCAACCAGAATGACGATTGTAAATTCAATTTTTACTTGGATCATGAAAAAGCGGATGCATCAGATCGACCTTTTTATAAAATATCCACATGATGTTCAAGATGAATGGTTTCAGACTCTTATCTCCAGTGCCCAGAATACCCAGTGGGGCAAAAAATACGATTATTCCTCAATTTATAATCAAGATCAGTTCAAGGAACGTGTTCCAATTCAGAATTATGAATCACTGAAACCTTACATCGAAAAGATGATGAATGGTGAGCAAAATGTACTTTGGCCATCAGAAATCAAATGGTTCGCCAAATCATCAGGCACCACCAATGACCGAAGTAAGTTTATTCCGGTTAGCGAAGAAGCGTTAGAAGAATGTCACTTTAAAGGTGGCAAAGATCTTTTATCAATGTATTGCAATAACCGGCCGGATGCACGAATATTCACAGGAAAATGTTTAGTATTGGGCGGAAGCCATCAGATCAATCAATTTAATACCGATTCCTGTTATGGAGACCTCTCAGCGGTTTTAATAAAAAATTTACCTTTCTGGGCAGAGTTCTACCGTACACCGGATATGTCAATTGCCCTGATGGATAATTTTGAGGAAAAAGTAGAGAAAATAGCACGGGTAACCATCGATGTTAACGTAACCAATATTGCGGGGGTACCAACATGGAATCTGGTCCTGGCTAAGCGCATTCTTGAAATTACCGGCAAAAATAATCTTCTTGAAATATGGCCTAATCTGGAATTCTACTTCCATGGCGCGGTTAATTTTAATCCATACCGGGAACAGTTTAAAAAGCTTATTCCATCAGATGATATGTATTATCTGGAAACATACAATGCATCCGAAGGGTTTTTTGGGATTCAGGATCAACCCAATTCTGAAGAAATGCTTCTGATGCTGGATTATGGAATTTACTATGAATTCCTTCCCATGGAGGATTTATATGCAGAAAACCCCAAAACCCTCCGGCTTGACCAGGTTCAATTGAATAAAAACTATGCCTTGATAATCTCTACCAATGCCGGGTTATGGCGTTACATGATTGGGGATACCATCAAGTTTACTTCACTCGCACCGCATCGCATCCAAATTACCGGCCGGACCAAACATTTCATCAATGCTTTTGGCGAAGAACTAATTATTGATAATGCTGAAAAAGGGCTTGCTAAAGCTTGTCTAGAGACACAGGCAATCATCCGTGACTACACCGCTTGCCCAATTTATTTCAAAGGAAATGAGGTGGGCGGACACGAATGGATTATTGAGTTTGAGCAAAAGCCGGATGATATTGAACGATTTACGGATCTGCTCGACCAAACCTTAAGGGAAGTAAATTCTGATTATGATGCCAAACGGTTTAAAAACATGGCATTACGCCGTCCCCTGGTACACCTGGCCCCTGACGGCACCTTCTATCAGTGGATGAAGAACCGCGGAAAACTTGGAGGTCAGCATAAAGTACCGCGTCTGGCAAATGACAGGACATATGTGGATGAGATACTGAAATTGCTTTAAGAAGAGTCGAAAGCTAAAAGCTAAAAGCCAAGAATCGAGAACCAAGAATCAAGATAAATTCGGCTTCATTTGAGATTCTGTTTAATAACAAAGATTGAAGACAATAATACTTCATTTGAATTTAGCACTATTCACTGATGATAGGCAGCCAGATCTTTGAGAAAAGAGCAAGGAACAAAGATAATGACGCTAAGGCTCCTTTCGAAATGGCTAAGTTACCCTCAGTTCAATATTAGAGATTATCCTTTTGATGGATCTCATGCTGCTCCGGACGCCTATAATTTGATTTTGGAAAGCAATACCTGCGTGTTGTCGCTTTGTGCAGTTCTTTCCTCCGAAGTATTTCCGGCAAAAATTGGTACTTGATATCAGATGATTCGTTGCCGGAAGATACCTCCTTCGACAAGGTTTAGTTTACCCGCTGCTGTTTTTCATCGGCACGGGCAGCCCGGAAATAGAAGCACAAACCCGGGTGGCAGCTCTATCTTTTTTGCCTTACTGAACTTTAGGATAAGGATTCCATTTCCCGCAAAAAAATAGGGCATAGCCCATGGGCGGGAGCAGCAGACTGAGAAAAATAATCAGGACCCGGCAATATCTTTTATCAATCTCACAATAATTAAATTGTTTTTTTCGAACTCAGGTTAAGTTACTGATAAGCAACATCCCGATTGCGAGGAGTTGACCATATAATCGATTTCTAATCTAAATTGTGGCTGAGATTTTATAAAATCATTCGTCTTTATTCTTTATTCACCTTCCTGGGGAAAATCAGTGATGCCACAATACTCGTTGTAAGGATAAATAAGATAATGAAGAGCGAGTGCATGGTGGTAAAACCCCATGAAGACAGCCAATGATGAACCAGCATTTTAATACCAATGAACACCAGAAGGAATGCCAATCCTAACTTCAGATAATGAAATTTATGAATCACATTCACTAGTAGAAAAAACATTGATCTTAAGCCCAGGATAGCGAATATATTTGAGAAAAATACAATGTAGGGATCTTTGGTAACTGCAAAAATTGCGGGAATAGAATCAACGGCAAAAATAAGATCGGTAACCTCTACAATTAATAAAACAATGAAAAGCGGGGTGACCATTTTCTTTCCATCCATCTTAATAAAAAATTTATTACCCTGGTATTCCGGATAAACCGCGAAATATTTGGAAGCAAATCTCACGACTCTGTGATTCTCAGTATCAATTTTCTCTTCTTCATCCCTATTAAAAAACATGCCGATACCGGTATAAACCAGGAAGGCTCCAAAAACATACAAGATCCAACCGAACTCATTGATTAGGGTAGAGCCCAAGAAAATAAAGATAAAACGCATTAAAACTGCACCAACAATACCCCAGAATAACACCCGGTGATAATATTTTTCATCTACTCCAAAGGCAGAGAAAATAAGTACCATAACAAAAATATTATCGACCGATAAGGCGTACTCAATAACATATCCTGTAAGAAACTCAAGGGCCAGATTTTGTTTGTAAAGTGCCAGACTTTTTTCAAAATCATCCGGTATCAGGGTAATGTGATGGAAGTTCCCAATGCTTACTTCTTCCAGTTTAGCATAGCTCTTAATATCATGCAGCAATTGACCCTCGGTAAGCAACAGGAAATAAAAACCAATAGCGAAACTCACCCATATAAAACTCATGACTGCAGCTTCCTTCATGCTGACTTTGTGATCCTTCTTGTTAAATAATCCCAAGTCAATGGCGAGCATCAGCACCATGAATAACAGAAAGCTGCAAAAAAATATAATTTCGTTTGACATGATTATTTTTTACGTTCTGTGGTAAATCGAACTAACTGCTGCAAGGATTCCCGTGATTCATGATTTGGAAGTTCATTTAAAATTGCAAATGCTTCATCCTGGAATGATTTCATACGGCTAAGTGCATAATCGAGACCTCCACTGGTACGTACAAAATCAATCACCTCAGTAATCTTATCCTGTTCCTCGTTGTGATTTTTTACCAGATTAATGATTCTTCGCTTTTCAGACTGGCTGGTTTTGTTCAAAGCGTAAATTAACGGAAGTGTAATCTTTTTTTCTTTGATATCAATTCCAAGCGGTTTACCTACATCATCCACTCCAAAGTCAAACAAATCATCTTTTATTTGAAATGCGATACCCACTTTCTCGCCAAAAAGACGCATTTTTTCAATGGTTTCAGCATCAGCACCTGCAGAAGCTGCTCCGCATGAACAACAAGATGCAATTAGGGAAGCCGTTTTCTGCCGAATCACTTCATAATAAACCGATTCATCTATATCCAGACGACGGGCCTTTTCAATTTGCAATAATTCACCCTCACTCATCTGTTTAACGGCATCCGACACGATTTTTAATAATTCAAAATCTCCATGATTGACTGAAAGTAACAATCCTTTAGAAAGTAAAAAATCTCCTACCAGAACTGCGATTTTATTTTTCCATAAAGCATTAACTGAAAAGAAGCCTCTACGTTCATACGAATTGTCGACCACGTCATCATGAACCAATGTGGCAGAATGTAATAATTCTACTAGCGCTGCACCACGATAGGTAGCTTCGGTAATGCCACCACAAAGTCGGGCAGAGAGGAAGACAAACATGGGTCGGATCTGCTTCCCTTTACGCTTCACGATGTAATGGGTTATGCGATCAAGAAGAGGCACAGAGCTCTGCATAGAGGCTTTGAACTTGGCTTCAAAAGTTTCCAGCTCTGCTACAATGGGAATTTTAATCTCTTCGAGATTTAACATGAATACGGGCTTGCGAATAAGTATGAATTATTCTGCAAACATATTGAAAAAGCGGGATTATTTAAGCACTAAATCACAGGTCATACCCTCAGATTTGATCTAAAATTTGTAAAAGACTTCAATATTTACAGAATTTTGATACTTTTGCATCCCCTTCCGGAGAGGTGTCCGAGTGGTTGAAGGAGCACGCCTGGAAAGTGTGTATACCTCAAAAGGGTATCGAGGGTTCGAATCCCTCTCTCTCCGCAAAGAAATGCTGTCCGCCCTATCAGGGCGGATGGCATTTTTTGTTTCAAACGACACGAGCCTTAGCTCGTGTAAGCGCGAAACAAAAAATGACACTAGCGGAGTGTAACGAAGCGACAGCATTTCTTTGCTGCTCCCCCCTCCTAATGGGATCAATGAAATTAATCCCTCCCTCTTTTCATGATATGATGCTGGATTAAGTGGTCGTGAATACAACAACTACAGAAGAAAAATCCTGCCTGGTACGGTGACAACACCGACCAAAGGGAAATCCTGACTGGTACGGTGACAACACCGACCAGAGGGAACATATTATTCAGAAAACGTAAATTTTTCCTTAGTTTTATTTGCATATGTTAATGAATTAAAAAACCAATTTTATGTATTCAAATTTTTCTTCAAAGTCACGGAATAAACTATTTATTCTCCTTTCAGTTTTAGTATCGTGGGGGAATAAGACCGTGTTTAGCCAAAACATTCAAAGCTATGATATTGTTGTCTACGGCGCTACTTCAACCGGTATCAGTTCAGCCATTCAAAGTTCAAGGATGGGGAAAAAGGTCATATTAATCGAGCCATCAAACAGAATCGGTGGTTTAACTACCGGCGGACTCGGGCAAACGGATATTGGTAACAAACAGGCTATCGGTGGTTTGTCAAGAGAGTTT
>VGGW01000171.1 GCA_016868395.1 Bacteroidota bacterium
GGAGACTTATTTTACTACCATTGAATATATGGCCATCCATTTTCAATATTTTTTGTAATCCTTTTATATCTCTTAGTGAATATTTCATATCTCTTCTTATCAAGCTTTGTAACTTTCCACTTATCTGTATCAATATGATAATCACTTCTTTGGATGAGAAGTACACAATTAGAAATGAATTTACCTTGACAGTAAATGACTTCATTAAATTGAAAAAAAGGAGGAACTACAGAAACTGCAAGAAGTGGAACAGTTAAATAAAAAGGTAATGGTAAGGCAATTGATAATATAGGGAAAGCCAAAGAAAATAATCTGATTTTATTTTCCTTTTTGATCATTAATTTATAATACTTCTCTGTTGAATCGTATAGATTTTTGAATTCATTATCACTATTTAGTTTTCGCATTAAATTTGAGTCTTTCTTTAAAGTTTTATATACACTGAACCATTTGCGATAAGGGGGTGAATTAATTATTAGTGAATCACTATAAGAAAACTGCTTTACAACTATCTTATTATGTTGTGATTTAGCTGAAATGATAAGGATTAGTAGGGTAAAAGAAATAAAAATCGATTTCATTAATTTTTAATGATTTTAGATTGCGTTAAAATTTTACCATCAACTGTTCTAACCTGAACTAGGTAATTGCCTTTGCTTAGTTTCGAAATATTAAGCTTTTCTCCAGTGAGAACTTTTCTTCCATTAGATACGACTTTACCATTCATGTCTATAATACTTATAAAAACTCCTGTATTGTGCCCAAGTTTGAAGTTGATAATTAAATACTCATCTGTAGGATTAGGTGATACTTTAAAAAAATCACCATTTACAAAGTTTACTTCTCCATTTATTAGATAGTAATATCCTTGACTTTGAAGACTTACACATCCATTTTGAGTAGTTGTTGCTGTGTAGATACCATTAGATAAAGGCTTTAATTTTTGAGTAGTATCGGTTAATTTTAAACCATCTTTATACCAAATAATGTTACCAATATTGGAAGCTAGATTACTTGATGCATCTCTTGTTATTATTGGTGATGCTGGGAGATTTTTTTTCATAATCTGAATAGTATCTGAAATGGAAGTACAGCCCAGACTGTCTGTTCTTGTTACATAAAACTTAGAAGAGTCGGTGAATATTTTGGAAGTGATATTTGTCAAGTCAGATTTACCTCCCCAAAACCATTTTAATGTATCGCCCTTGTTTGCATTAATCACTGAAACTTTCAAGCTATCTCCATTACAAAAATTAAAATCTGATAAATTGAACACTGGTTTTGGAACACTCAAGCAGGTATTTATTTGCCATAAATCATTTAAAAAAATTGAAAAAAGATCTGGTCCACTATCATAACCCCTTCCACCAAGTAGCCAGAGGTTGCCTTTTTTATCTGTCCAAGATTGTGAGAAGAATCTGGAACCAGGAATATTTGAACTTGAGGGGATTCCTTTAGTGCCGTAAATGCCTGTCTGTTCTTTTGTATAACTCCCTGCGGCCCAAATCCATTGATTTTTATTTGTGTCATACCTCCACAGATCATTTAGATAAGAAGCATAATTGCCATCTTTAAGATATCCTAATCCACCAAATAACCAAAGATTTCCAATTGAATCAGTCCAACAAGTACCGTCTTGCCTAGCACTGGGTGTATTGAACCCTGAGGATGAACCTTGAGAGCTATAACTTCCTCTACTATTTAAGGTATCAGCTCCACTAATCCAAGTCCATTCGTTTTTTATAGTGTTATATTTCCAAAGATCATTAAGATATCCTTTTTCATTGTTTTTGTCGTAACCCCTTCCTCCAAACAGCCATAGATTTCCTTCATTGTCTTTCCAACTTGCTGAACCACTTCTACCTCCAGGAAAGTTATTCCTTGACGGTACACCCTTTTGACCATACTGACTTGGTTGATCTGATCTATCAGTACCACTAGCAAATTCCCATTTTTCAGTTTTAAGATCAAATTTCCATAAATCATTTAAAAAGTCTTTTTCTTCTCCCAGCGAAAGTGAACCTCCAAACAACCAAAAATTTCCTTGCGTATCGGTCCATCCAACATTAGGTTGTCTTGGATAAGGCTCAAATAAAACAGAGTTGTTTGGTAGGTTACTTCCTGACATCCATGTCCATTCATTTTTTGAGATATCATATCTCCAAAAATCATTGACAAAACCAGAACCTACAAATTCACTTCTATTAACATATCCACCAAAAAGCCAAAGATTATTTTTTTCATCAACCCAACTAATTGAAGACCACCTATCTCCAGGAGTGTTTAAAGGGGAACTTATTTTTTTAGTTCCATATATTGCAGTATCAGTGCCCTTCTGCATAAAATTACCATCTTTCGAACCATGCATCCAAACCCATTGACCAGTTGCAATATTGTATTTCCATAAATCATTCAAATTTGATGGTATTACGTATGACCCCCCTTGTCCTCCGAAGAGCCATAAATTTCCAGTTGAGTCAGTCCATGTTTTACTTCTAATTCTTCCACCTGGCAGATTCGTTTCTGCAATTTCCCCTTTAATTCCATACGATGAAATTTGTATATCGTTTCTTTTGCTACCACCACTTTTCCAAGTAAACTTTGGAGTTTGGCCATACAGAGTTGAAGGGAGTACTAGAATTGTTGCAAAAAATGTTTTTATTAATGTACTTTTCGTCATATTGTTGTGTCTTTCAATCAGTTTAAATTTACGTTCAATAATCCTCAATGAAAAATTTTGCTAAACTCATATACTAAATATTTTAATGCGTTTTATAAAACTCCTTCATCCGCAAAGCTCATATAAAGACCATCAGGAGAAACAATGATATGATCAAGGATGTTTATATCCATCAATCTTCCAGCCTCTTTAAGCTTGGTTGTAAGCTCTCTGTCGCTATTGGAAGGTTTGAGGTTACCTGAAGGATGATTATGCGAGATGATGATGTTGCAGCAAGATGCTTTTAGGGCAACACCCAATACCAGCCTCACATCAACGATTGTTCCAGTCATGCTTCCCTTGCTACATTGATAGCCTCCCAAAACACAATTTGATCTGTTTAAATAGAGCACAATGAACTGCTCCTGAAGAGCAATAGTGTTCTTGTCATAGAAGTGAAGCACCTGCTCATAAGCATCTCCAGAACAGGTTATTATTTTCCTGCTGGTTCTTAGAGGCTTGTAATACAGTTTGATTTCAGAAAGTTTTGTTGTTGACATATTGAATGGTTTCAATTAAAAAAATAGGGACCAGCTGTTACACTGATCCCTTTGGCATAAGCCTCCATTAACCACAAGGCTCTTCTTGTCTCACAGTCTTATGTGCGGTTTAATGGAATGTTTCCTTGTGTTAATGAAAATCCACTGCTGGTTATTTGACAAGAATTACGCTTGTTCTGGAAAGCCTGTTATGCCATTTCTAAAGCTTGCACCTTTGTGTGTCCGACAAGCTCGTGAGACTCACTTGGCCTGTAGGCATAACTGTGCTGGAGGGTAATAGCTTCTCCTGTACGAGGGTTGATGAACTGATAGGGCTCAACGATTGTTCTCACAATCTCCCCATCAATTTTCTGTCCAACCATCATCTTAGCTACATCCATGCTTCCAGTGAAGGGAATGGTGCACTTGCGTAGTGTGGCATAATAACGCTGTGTTGTCTGGCTGAGGACTAATTCCACTCCTCCAGAGATTTCAAGCACTGAAAATGTTGTTCCATCTTTCTTTACCCTCTCAAGGGCATTTGTTACTGTTACCATTTTAATTGGTTTTTGTGGTTAAGAAATATATTAGCTCCTCTGCATCCTGGATCCTGGGGGTGCTTTGGTTACTCAAAATGTGAGCTGGGTTGTTAACTGGGAGTAACCACTTCTCTCTTACACAGGGGATATTTTTATAATGACACTTCTCAATAGCCAACCAGGGGACTAATCAACTTGATTAGAGATGATGGGGGGCCGAATTTAAACTTGATACTTGAAAATATTTTTGAGGTAACCCAGTACAATTATCAATTAATGCCATATTAAGATAATTGGATATAACTATTTATCTCGATACTAAATTCACAATAATGAACCTGGTGATGATACGCCTTCTCTCATGAAAGCAATTAGAAAATGTTGATAAAATGGTTAATCAAATTGATTAGAGTGAATTTCAAAATTGCTGTTAGTTTTAATAGATTAGTCAACCACTCATTGTAAATTTGCAGTAACAATTATAGACATACTTGCTGTTTTCTTCTAAACAGCAAAAAAAATCAAAGGCACACACAAAAAAAACAGAAAAAAACACACACTAGTGACTAATACTGTATTCCCTAACCCCTAATTAACCAATATAAATAACTATTATGACTTATAACTATACTTATATCAAACTGAGTGTATATAATACCCAATATGTGAACACAGTACAGTTCACAATAAACACCAACAACCAACAACTTAGTAATAACCCAACTCATAAATTAGAACACAATTCAATATATACTCCCTTCATTAATCATGTATTGGAGGATGCATACACTAATAGTACCTCAAATGCAGTATCAATAATTGTTACAGGGGAATCAAATGGGTCACTAAAGGCCGAATTTTATACTAATTTACCGCTACTGACAGGTAGAGAGAACCTTATCAAGATCCCAAACAAGGTTGAATATGCCATAAGACGTCTACTGGGTAAAAAGGTACTCAAAGTCATACATCCTGATATTGACGTGGCAGTTGAACTTTGTCTTCTATTTTTATCCCAGTTAACTTCGACTTACTTTGGATTTAAAGACGGTAGTAATAAAGAAGGCTGGAAAAGTTTGAGAGCTGAATATTTGAGAGAATTACTTCGATATGAAAATGATACTTATAAAAAGGTAAGAGAGGCTCTTGAAACTAAATTGTTTGATGGTCCAATAATTGAGTGTGATTACTATGCAGAAAGATGGGAAAAGTGTTACTACTTCAGACTAGGAAGTAATTACATGGGAAAAGGTATTAGTACCTATAAATTGACAACCTCAGAGGTTAAGGACTTAAATTTAAAAAATAAACAGAGACTTTATAAAGAGGCATCAACAAATACAATTGCCCAAAATCTATTCCTTATTTACAATATGATCCATCTCCCAACAGAAGAAGAAGTTATTTGCTTCTCAAAAAAGCTTGTTAAAGAGGATTTCATAACCAAAAAGGGGAAAAAATTAACCTTTCTGAATAAGCATCCGAAGTCTTACTTCAATAATCCTGGGGAAAGATCTTTTGTTGAGGATAATATTGAGATATATAATTACTTAACTAGAGATGGTCTGATGATACCAAGAATAGGGAATAATAATTCTGGAGGCAGGGTCACAGATTCATTTACTTTAATGCCATCATACATTCGTAATATGCTCAAAATTGAAGGTAAGTCAATTGTTGATGTAGATTATTCATGTCTTCATCCAAACCTTGCCATAAGCCTCTATGGGGGCTCTACTAAGTATTTAACTCATCAAAAGGTGGCCGAAGAGACAGGTATTGATTTATCTGTAATCAAGAAAGAGCATTTGTCTTTCTTTAATAAGCATCCTGAACAAATGAAGGATTCTCCTTTGTTTACTTACTACAAAGAAAAAGAACCTAAAATGATGAATAATATAATTGACGAAAAGTATAGAAGTAAGCGAAGGCATAGGACAACCTCAGGAAAAATGATGAAAAAGGAGGTTGAAATAGTGACAGATGTCATCAAGGTTTTGTCAAATGAAGGGATTCAAGTGGGCTATGTCTACGATGCATTATTTTGTAAGCCTGAACACGCCGAAAGGGTTAAAGAAGTTATGGATGTGCAAGTAAAAAATAATGGAGTGATGACAAATGCAAAAATCACTTATCCTCAGGTCTATTGAATCAAATCTTTGGCAGATTTTTTGGTATACTCAACTGATGAGTGTAGTTCCTCAGAGCAGTCTCTGGATTGTTGCCCATTAGAAAGGCTACCATAACTGGTGTAATACCTGCATCAATGCACCTAGAGCCAAATGTGTGTCTA
>VGGW01000172.1 GCA_016868395.1 Bacteroidota bacterium
CCCGGGCGCTTTATAGGCTAAATCTCTTAATAACATGGTATTAGTATTAGTCAATTCCATCAGGGTGACATCTGATGTAATTCCAAACATCTTTTCAAAAGCATAAATCAATGGGTAAGCAAGCAGCGATAGCAAGACGCTGAAAATAAATGGCACAAAATTCAGCCATTCAATATCGCTAAATGAACCGTTTCTGATTAAGGAAATACCAAGGAAAGCGATAAAATAATTCAACAAAATCAATAAGGCTGAAGTCAAAAATTGTTCCCTCTTGATGAGATTTTTGATGCTATAAATAGCAACCATTCCCGCTGAAATCTGTAAAAAGGCAAACTCAAAGCTATTTGGAACAATGAACCCTGCAATTAAAACAACCAATAAATGAATATATAAAGCCAGACGGGTATCAAATAATATTCTGATAATGATGGGCACAATACAAAATGGAATGTAATAAACACTAGGTGCCTTGATTCTAATCGCCCAGGATAAGGTGATTAACATTCCGGTTATGACCAACAGGATCAGTGAAATTTGCCGGTTATCAGTATAAATATCTTTTCTGAAGAGATAGAGAAATACCATTAACAGAGACAATATTAAACCTGCCAATAGCATTTGGCCTAATAAAACAAAACTCTGGTTTCCGGCAACTTTTGCATCTTCTTCATAGGCCTCTCTTAATGATTCCAACTTTTGATAAATGGTCTCGTTGACCATATTTCCTTTGGCAATAATTAATTCTCCTTTCTGTACCATTCCCCTTGTCTTGGAGATATTGTTTAAAGCATTTTCTTCTAATTTTTGAGTGAGAATTTCATCATAAATAAAATTTGCTTTAAGATGATTGGTAATTATCCTTAAAAGCCATTCAGAATTACTGATTTTCGGACTATTTCGAATTTGTTCCTTAATTAAACTGGTTGCACTATTGATCGTATAGGCATCTGCGGTATTTAAATCAGTAGATACATTGTTATTTAATATGCTAAAATTATAATTAGGTCCATTTTTTTGATATTTTACCAATGGATTAATAAGTCCCCGATTATAGATATCCTGTAGTATTTTTTTTCCTAGCGACCGATATTGTTCCTTTTCTGTTATATCAATTCCGGATCTCTTCCACTTTGTTTCAAATTCAGAATTAAATGCCTCTATAGTTTTATTTGCGAGCTCCACATCATGCTGATATACAGGCAGAACTGAGTTTAAAATATCATTTTCGTCTGTCTCTATTTCCTCATCTGTTTTTTGAATGGCAAAATTATAGGGTGAATAAAGGTCCTTTTGCATCCAGGTTTTCCCCTTTTCATATTCAAATCTAAATCTTGCCTGTTTAGGAAGAAAAATTGTAATCACAAAAACACAAAGTACCATCATCACAAATTTTAGGTTTGAACTATATTTGCGATAAATAATAAGGTGTAATTTCTTTTTAAATCGGGCCAATTATTCTGGTTTAAAGTCCAAATTTAATAAATTTACTGAGATGGCCGGAAGGATTAGGATTTTCTGATGCTCTTGAAATTGAAATAATTCAATAAAAAAAATCGATAAATTCAGATCATTTATTTGAGTATTTGTGATGTTTTCATACTTTTGTCGAGGAATGCGCCCATAGCTCAGCTGGATAGAGCAACGGTTTTCTAAACCGTAGGTCTTAGGTTCGAATCCTAATGGGCGTACAGAATAAACATGGCTTCTCAATTACTGGGAAGCCTATTTTGTTTAGAGAGTTTTTATGTTTTTAGCCAAGCTTTTGCTTAATCAATATGGCTAATTTATGCCTTCAATGGATTTTTAAATTCGTAACCTGGAAACTCGTTTTTTTATATAGTTTTATACATTGTATGAAATAAACACTTTAAATCATGATAAATATTTTTTCAAAGCGCTTTTTTTTATTGTTTTTCATAGCATTAATACACGTGGATTCAGGCTTTTCTCAGAATAAACCTATTATTGGAGTTGCCGGTATCTCACATGAATCCAATAGTTTCAATATTAAAAAAACTGATTTAGAGGACTTTAATTTTACCATAAGTGAGAGCCAAGTTGAAAGATCCAAACGATTTTTTGCAGGTTCTACTTCAAAAACAACAAGTGCAGGTTATATAGCAGGAGCAAAAGAATTCGGACTTGAACTGTACCCTACACTAGTCACCGGAGCAACGCCTAGGGGTCCAGTTACCGACAGGGCATTCAATACCATGATGAATGAGATTATTTCCGGGTTAAAGGCAGGGCCGAAACTTCAGGGAATACTTTTAAATCTGCATGGTGCCATGGTTGTTGAAAGTTATCCAAGTGGTGATGAGGAGATAGTCAGGAGAGTGAGAGATGCCTTCGGCAAAGCAATGCCCATTGTGGTTACTCATGATTTTCATGCGAATATTACCCCTAAAATGGTAGAATTATGTGATGTATTAATCACTTTCAAAGAAAATCCTCACCTCGATACATATGATCGTGGGTTTCAGGCAGCTGATATCATGGCTAAAATTGTTAGTGGAAAGGTGAAGCCTGTTCAGAGGATAGTTAAGGCTCCAATGATTTATAATATTGCCTTTCAAAATACATATTCGCTGCCCTTATTACCCGTCACCACCGAAAGCAAGAAATTGGAAAAACAACCCGGGGTTTTAGCGGTCAGCGTTTCTGGAGGATATCAGTATGCAGACGTTCCATCAATGGGTCCATCGGTTGTAGTAGTTACAGACAACAATAAAGCTTTGGCCGATCAGGAGGCCAAACGGCTTTCAAAAATGCTTTGGGATACTCGTGAAAGTACCAGAATTAATAATCCTAAACCTGCGGAAGCAGTAAAAATGGCTATGGAACACGATGGCCGACCGGTTATCCTTATTGATATGGGGGATAATATTGGTGGTGGATCGACCGGTGACAGCTCGTTTATGCTTGAAGAGTTAATCAAACAAAATGCAAAAGGATGGGCCATGGTTATATACGATCCCGAAGGTTTTAAAATTGCTGAAAATGCAGGCGTGGGTAAAGCCTTCGACTTTGCTGTTGGTGGTAAAATGGATGATATGCACGGCAAACCGGTACGGGTAAAAGGTGAAGTCAGGTCCCTGCATGTAGGTCGATATTTGGAAACTGAAATTCGCCATGGTGGTGGAAGATATTGGAACATGGGCAATACTGCAGTCATCCAGGTGGAAGGATCTACCCTTGATGAACCTAATTTGTTAATAATCACAACAAAACCTGCCAGTCCTAATAGTGCTCATATATTTATTTCAAATGGAGTTTATGTAGAGCGTCAAAAAATTTTGGTCGTTAAAGGAGCGATAGCCCCTCGTGCCGCCTATGAGCCCTTCGCATCCAAACTAATTTCAGTTGACAGTCCGGGTGTCACGGCAATCAATCCTGAATGGTTCAAATATTATCACATTCGTGAGGGTTTATTTGGAATAGAAAAATCGAAGAAGTAAGCGAGTTGTCTAGCTATCCGGAACCCTTCCGAAATATGGAAGTTTACTATCTGATTATTTAATCAGAGCATAAGCTAATCTAAACAAGAAATCCCTGAAAACTTAGTTTTTCAGGGATTTCTTGTTATTTATTTAAACTTTAAATTCTTAATGGGTACTTGATTCCTCATCGTCTACCGGTTTTTTTCTCCACCAGTTCGCAAGGAAACTTCCCGAAATATCCATCCAAGTTCCAAATATAGCAGGGTAGAGGCCCATGGTTGCAGCTCTTCCTAATTCAAAAGCTATTCCTACGGCCATACCTCCATTCTGTAGTCCGACTTCAATCGCTACCGTACGACTATCCCGTTTATTCATTTTAAATAAGCGGCTGCCCCAATAACCCAGGAGGAAGCCCATGGCATTGTGTATGACCGCTGCCAGGAATAATAAAAAACCAATGGTTAATAGGCTGTCTCTTCCCGCCGCTACAATCACCGCAATGATAAATACATTAGCAGCCATGGCCACTAATGGCATAGCTGTATTCAACCAGGCTATTTTATTGCCAAAGATTCTGTTAAAAATTATTCCCGCAATCAAGGGGGCAAAGATCATTTTACTGATACTAATAATCATGGCCACAACATCAATAGGGATCAGCTGCCCAGCTAACTGTTCCATGAGGATTGGTGTACCAAATGGTGCTAATAAGGTGGCAAATGAGGTTAATGTAATGGATAGTGCTAGATTTCCTTTTGAAAGGAAGTTTAAAATATTAGAAGAAACCCCGCAAGGAACGCAGCCAATTAAGATTACACCAGCGGCAATTGCAGGTGGGAATTGGAACATCACGGTCAGACTATAGGCAATTAACGGCATAATGGTCAATTGTAATAACAAGCCTATAAATACTCCCTTAGGCATTTTCAATACTCCAATAAAGTCCTTAATGCCCATGGTTGTTCCCATCCCAAACATAATTAATTGAATGAGGGGGACAATCAGTACCTCAGTTTTAAATCCACCGATATCAGTTACATACGTAGGGAATAACATACTTAAGGTAGCCGCAGCAATGACCCATATCGTAAATGAAAAGCCCTTTAAGAACTCAGAAGCGTTAATTCCAATTAATAAGAAAATAAAGAAAATGCCAGTTAAAACTTTGGCTTCAAATTCATAATTGAACTGATTAAGAAGGATCACACCCAGAAGTGTTAGTAATGAAAGCCATAGTAGAGACTGTAATAACTTTTTCATTTTCATAATTTGATAATTAATTTTTTAGAAATTCAATAATCTTAGAAAAGTTCATTATTGAACGCTAAAAATAGAAAAATTTTGATAGTTTAATCCAATAGAGCATTCAAGGCTTAACGATTTAAATTCAGATTAAATTCCATAGTCTCGTTTTCAATTAGCCTTTGAAGATCAGCTGGAAATTAATAACTTGCTGATCCAATAACAAAATGAACCAATTGAAAAGACTACACTACTTTATTGCCATTCAGTTTGTTTTTGTATGGATGGTATCATGCTCCCCTGATTTACCCGATGAAGTAGAATCGGCATATGCCATTCTACCGGATGAAATTGATTATAACATCCATGTTAAGCCTATTTTATCTGATAAATGTTTCTCCTGTCATGGCCCCGATAAGGCGAATCAAAAAGCCGGTTTAAGGTTGGATATCGATTCTTTTGCCTTTGATGAATTACCTGAAAGCCCCGGTAAGGTAGCCATAAACCCCGGTGATTTGAATGGGAGCGAATTATTTCATCGAATTTTGTCTGATAATCCGGATTACAAAATGCCTAGCAAAAAATCGAATTTAAGTCTTTCTGCAACAGAAAAGGCAATTTTGATAAAATGGATTCAGAAAGGGGCGAAATACAAGCCTCACTGGGCTTTTGTAAAACCTGAAAAACCTAATGTACCTGATCTTAAAGACGAGCGCTGGATTATCAATCCGATCGATAATTTTATTGGTAAAAAGTTAGAACTTGAAAAATTAAAATCATCACAAGAAGCAGGTAAAGAAGTGTTGTTAAGGAGGCTCAGTCTGGATCTTACCGGACTTCCACCAAGTCTTTCGGAGATCGACGCATTTTTAAGGGATAAATCAACTAATTCATACGAAAAGCAAGTAGACCGTTTATTGCGTTCTCCACATTTTGGTGAAAAAATGGCTTTGAATTGGCTTGATTTAGCTCGTTTTTCTGATTCTCATGGATATACTGTTGATAGACTCATCGATATGTCTCCTTATAGAGATTGGGTTATTAAAGCCTTTAACCAGAATTTACCCTATGATCAATTCATTCAATGGCAATTGGCAGGTGATTTAATGCCCAAGGCAAGTAAGGAAATGCGGATAGCAACTGCATTTAATCGAATTCATCCGCAAAATATGGAAGGTGGTATTATCGAGGAGGAGTTTCAAACGGAGTATGTGATTGATCGGGTAAACACTACCGGAGTAGCAGTTATGGGAATACCACTGGGTTGTGCACGTTGCCATGATCATAAGTATGACCCTATTTCGCAAAAGAACTATTATGAATTGTATAGTTTTTTTAACCGGG
>VGGW01000173.1 GCA_016868395.1 Bacteroidota bacterium
TCAAAAGCATATCTACAAATACCTTCGATTCTGTACCCGGCGCAAACCTCCTGAATAACCTGAACAGAATTCGATTCAGGAAATTTGAAACTACTCCCTTTAATAAAAATCCCAAAAGTAGTATAACGGAAAAATACAGATAGTTTTTTAGGCTATTTCCAAAATAAATTTGTTCAAGAAACTCATTATTCATGGATAAGAAATTAGCAAATTAAATAATGAGTAAATGAGCAAATCTTTTTTAATTTCCTTAAAAATACTAGAATAAAGCCATTTAGACTCATTATTTGCCTTTACAACAGCTTGCATACAAAAAGTTTGTATACAAAAAAGCCCCCCGAATATTCTTCGGGAGGCAAAACACAATATTAAAATTACACTCTTTTAGATTTGATACGAGCAGCCTTACCGGTAAGTTCACGCAAGTAAAATAATTTGGCTCTGCGAACTTTTCCATGACTATTGACCTCAATTTTATCAATGTTAGGAGAATTAATAGGGAATATACGCTCTACACCCACACCATTTGACATTTTACGAACAGTAAAAGTCTCATTCACACCTACACTGTTGCGCTGTATAACCACACCCTGATAGATCTGAATACGCTCCTTGTTCCCTTCGCGAATTTTATAGTGAACACTCACTGTATCGCCAGCTTTGAATGCGGGAACTTGCTTTTTAATCGCTTCCTGCTCTTCAACAAATTTTACTAAATCCATGATTTTAAGCTCTTAATTTGATTTTTAGCCCGTAAAAATCGGAGTGCAATATTAGGAAAAATATTTTACTTATAAAAGTTTGTTTTGATATTTTTCCATTTTATTTTATCGTCCAAACATTGCCATTCGGTGAAAATCAGGCTTTATTCGAGTAAATCGGGCCGTCTTTTTTTTGTACGCTCCACCGCCTGCTCATGCCTCCACTCATTAATAGCGGCCTCATGCCCGCTCAGCAAAATTTCAGGTACCTTATATCCCTGCCAGTCGGCTGGTCGGGTATAAACCGGTGCGTCCAGCAATTCTCCCTGAAAAGAATCAGATAGGGCAGAGGTTTCATCATTCAAAACACCGGGCAGCAATCTGACAATACTGTCCACTAAAACTGCAGCCGGTAATTCCCCTCCGGAAAGTACATAATCGCCGATGGAGATTTCTTTGGTTACAAAAATATCCCTGATTCTTTGATCAATACCCTTATAATGTCCCGCCAGGATGATAACATTTTTTTTATCAGAAAGTTCATTGGCCATACTCTGATTGAGCGTCTCACCATCTGGAGTCATAAAAATAATCTCGTCATATTCGCGTTCTGATCTCAGTTTTTCAATACAATTAGCAAATGGTTCAATACTCATTACCATGCCACTACCCCCACCATACTGATAATCATCAACTGATTTCTGCTTGTTTCTTGAGTAATCACGAAGATTATGGACATGAATCTCTGCAAGTCCCTTTTTCTGGGCCCTCTGCAAAATTGAATGAGCAAAGGGGCTAATGAGCAGATCGGGCAATACGGTAATGATATCGAAACGCATATTACAAAGATAGGAAGGAGATATGAGATATGAGACAGTAGATGTTGACTGGAGTTACAAATATTAAACCGTATCAAATTGAGCCTGTGTAATTGCTGCAATGACACGACAGCTGTACGGACTACCCGGACAAGGGTAATTAAACGGTATTTTGATTCCGGATATTATTCCGGCAAGCCTGTATGCCCAGTTGGTGAGCTTTCTCCGAAATGAATTTTACATATAGAGCTTTTAATCTAAAACCTTTGGCTCTAAGCTCATTTCTTCATCTTATTAATCCAGATTAAGGTACCCGTTACCGGCAAACTTGTTGCGATTAAGCAGGCTAAAAAGTAAATAATCTTGGTAAACTTTCCATAAACATCGCCAACATGTAAAGCCTTTATGGAATTAGAAATCCGCTCATTAAGAGGCTTTTCAGAAAAAATATCTGATTTAATCAGTGCCGAAGTATATTGATCAAGATAAATTTTATCTGCTGCTACAGAAGCAAAAAATCCTGTTTTCGTTTTGTTAACCAGCACAGCATCTGCTGAGTCGGCCGGCATAGTGATAATCAGATCTCCTGTATATTTAAAGACATTATCAACAGTTCTAATGTAATCTGTGAGCAACACCGATTTTGTTCCATTTATGGATAAGGTATCTGATTTCGGCGTTTCAGGTTTAGGAGCATCTGCAGATTGGTAGGTGCCTAATGTTTTTCTCAGACCGATTTTGTACCATTCGAAAGACCATTGTGGACCGGTTATGCCCATCATAAACAAAAATATACAGCTGTAGAAACCCAGGCTGTTATGAATATCATGATTCACCCGTTTCCAGTTTGCATTCCATTTTATTTTTAAACCCTGTTTCCAGTTCCTGATTTTTTGAGGGAACCAAATGATGAAACCGGTTATCACACCCAAAGTAAATAGTATGGTTGCGGTTCCGCTGATGTAACTGCCTAACTTTTTATTTGGTAATTCTCCGATAAGTGGTTTCTCAATTCTGTCGAGTAATAGCCAGCGATGCAAACTGAAAATCATTTGCATAAAATCAGCAACTCCGTTCTTATCAGCGCTACTTCCAAGTATTTTACCGGAATAAGGGTTAACAAAATACTGTATTCGAGGGGCAGACTTTGCTGATTTTTCATTGCCGCCAGGTCCGGTATTTTCTGCCGATTCCTCCGGCTTACTAACAGTTAATACATAACTTCTTGCAGGATCAGTCGGAATCTTAATACTGATCACCTGACCACCGGTTTCGCTGCTTACAACAGAAATCAGTTTATCAGCCGAAAGCCTCTGAGCATTTACATCCTGTTCCACCTTGTATAATTTCGGACTGGATAATTCCCTGATCTCTGTGTTAAACACATAGATAGTTCCTGTCATACATATTAGCAAAACGATGATACCACATGATAAACCAAGCCATAGGTGGACGTCATTTAAAAATTTACGAATTTTAGTCCACGCGGATTCAGAGATTTGTGATTTCATTGGTTTTGAATGTGTCGCTTTCTACAGTTAAAAAATAGCAATGGTCAATTGCCTAATTTAAAATTAATACTATTATTCTTATTTAGACTTGTTCCAGATTGCGACAAAAATATAAATAGAATCTGAAATTCAAAAAAATAATTATTTGAAAGGGTTGATGGAAATGATCAGAAGACCGTTGGCGATTGGGAACAATTAACCAAGAAATTATGTCGGAAAACTAAGTTTACCCATAGAAATGGAAGGCACCCCTGGATGTTTACCAAAGTCAGTTTTGCCACCAGAAACCGCTTCATTGGCAAGCAGAGCAAAAAGAACTGCTTCTTTTGCATCGGGTTCAATACCGAGGTCGGAGGTGAATTTGAGCTTTTTAGCAAGCTGTTCCTCAATCATGCTGCTCAACAGTGGATTATGCATCCCGCCACCACTGATATAGATTTCATACGCTCCCTTACCTTGAACACAATGAATGATTGCCTTTACGATTGCTTTAGCAGTAAATGCAGTTAGTGTAGCCATGATGTCTTCATTTGAAAGTCTATGAAGACCTGATTTTTGAATAGCATCATTTAAATAAGATAAACTGAAAAGTTCCGGACCCGTAGTTTTAAGGTATCCGGTCCTGAAAAAATCATGGTCAAAGAGCGCATCCAATAATTGAATATTCACTTTTCCGGATGATGCGATTGCCGCATCCTGATCGAAATACTTTCCAAAATAGTGGCGCTGTACAAACTGATCCATGAGTGTATTCCCCGGTCCAACATCTGAAGAAAAAAACTCGGTTGAATAAGCCGAGGGCAAAAAAGTGAAATTGGAAATGCCTCCGATATTGAGCATGATGCGGTTTTCATCAGGGTTCGAGAAAAGTAAATAATCACCATAAACTGATAATGGAGCTCCTTCGCAACCTGCAGCCACATGTTTCTGCCTGAAATCACTGATGGTAATGATTCCACATTTCATGGCAATATGATCTCCATCCCCAATTTGCAGCGTGGCATTAGAGAATAGATCTGCTTCCCGCTGTTGCTTCGGTGCATGATATATTGTCTGTCCATGACTGGCAATAAGGTCAATTTCTGTCGGAGAAATATCCCAGTCTTTTAAACTCTCAAGAATAAGTTCGGCATAATAATTGCCTATAAAAGCATTCAAAAGGGTTAATTTTTCAAGATCTACGATCCGCTTTGCAAAAACAGATTTAAGATCCTCTTTGAATGCCGGCAAATAAGCCTTACTTACAAATTGAATGAGCTTAACTTTAGTTTCTAAACCACTTCCACTAAATTCACACAAGGCAATATCGAGTCCATCGAATGAAGTACCGGACATCAGGCCAATAATTTTCCGGACCGATTTATTGGCGATTGAATGAATTGAAGCAATATTAGGATTCATAATTCCCTATAAAAATACAAAATTAGCGCAAAGGGAGGTACTTTAATATTCAGGATTCCAGGTAGAGGTCAATCAAGCCTTCAGGTAGGTCAACTCTAAGAATGCCATTTTCTTCATCAATCTCCACAATCAGATCATCATTCAGTGGAAACATGATCTCTTTGAATTTATAAGGAACAATAGCCACAAATTGTTGGGGATACTCATGAATTTCAATGATTTCACCCAGTTCACCCTCAGTTTCATCGTGCACGATAAAACCTTTAAGATCTGTAATCAGAAACTCATCTTCATCCCTTACAGGTTTTAACTTCAGAGGTAAATACAGCTTTTTACGAACCAGGGCTTCAGCCTTTTCAAACGTATCTATATCATCAAAACGAAAATTCCCGGTTTGATTGTTTTGAAGCTTGAAAGAAGAGATGAAATAAGGAACCAATTTGCCGTTAATCTCAATGAAAACCGAGTCAAAAGGCAGCTCTGAAGGATCCTCATACTCGAAATAAATCTGCATCTCACCCTTCAAACCCTTGGTTTTGGTAATATAGCCGATATAAAAACAGTCTTCGATCTTCATTGCCGTAAAAAAACAATAACGTCATCGCTTTGAACGATGACGTTATTTAAACTTTAATTCTAAAAGAGTATTATGCTTTCTCTTCAGATTCCGGAGCTTCATCAGCTGCTTCAGATTCCGGAGCTTCTTCGGCCACTTCAGGAGCAGGTGCTTCATCAGCCGCTTCAGGAGCGGAATCTTCTTCTGCAGACACTGATTCTTCCACCACTTCAGCAACAGGCGCCTCGGCAACTTCTTCTGCAACCGGTGATTCTGATACTTCAACTTCAGTAACTTCTTCAGCAACTTCTTCTTCCACTACTTCAGGTGCTGGAGTATTTTTTGCAACTATAGCAGCGGCAATTTCTTCCTTCTTTTTAGCCTCAGCAGCCAGTGCCGCTTTCTTAGCTTCATCCTTAGATTTGGTCAGACTTTCCTTCTTACCCTCAATTTTAACTTGTTTGCTTTGTAACCACTCAGCAAATTTTGTTTCTGCTTGTTCTACTGTTAATGCACCTTTTTTAACACCACCCTCAAGATGTTTTTTGTACAGTACTCCTTTGTAAGAAAGTATTGCGCGACAAGTATCTGTGGGCTGCGCTCCTTTGTTTACCCAATCCAATGCTTTGTCGAAATTAATGTCGATTGTAGCTGGGTTAGTGTTTGGATTATAGGAACCTAATCGTTCGATGAATTTACCATCTCTTGGAGCACGGGCGTCTGCTACCACAACGTGATAAAAAGGTTTTCCCTTTTTACCGAATCTTTGCAATCTGATTTTAGTTGCCATCTTTTAATAGTTATGTATTCAACATATTCCCGGAGCCTATTCTGCGGGGTTGCAAAGATATTAAAAAAATAACATTTAAAAAATGTAAAACCCCTATTTTTACAACATGTCTGAAAGAAAACTCCGAATTGCAGTGGATATGGACGAAGTTATTGCTGATCCACTATCCAAATTTATTCAACTTTATAACCGTGATTATGGTGTCCCTCTCGATCTTCAAATACTTCCCGGTAATGAGGT
>VGGW01000174.1 GCA_016868395.1 Bacteroidota bacterium
GTATATTAAAAATACTAGACAGGCTTGGGCCTAAGCGAATTATTGTTGTTTCATCTGCCCCCCAAATCAGATATCCTGATTGCTATGGCATCGATATGTCCAGAATGGGAGAATTTGTGGCTTTTGAAGCTTCCATTTCCTTGTTAAGAGAAACCGGTCGTGAAGATGTTATCAAAAGGGTTTACAAGAACTGTGTTGAATCCGAGAAATTGGGGAATATGCAAACGGAAAATTTTGTTCAGGAGATTTATAGCCAGTTTACTGATCAGGAGATTTCGGATAGGATAGCCAAAATTATAACCCCAAAGGAAATTAAAACGGAGGTTAAGGTAATTTATCAAACACTCGATAATCTTCATAAAGCAATTCCCAATCACCTTGGAGATTGGTATTTTTCCGGAAATTATCCTACCCCTGGTGGAAATAAAGTAGTCAATAAAGCGTTCATGAATTGGGTGGAGGGGAAGAATCAGCGGGCTTATTAACTAAAAATCAATAGCAGGTTATTCGTTATAGCTAAAAGGCTAAAGCAAAAGATTAATGTTACAAAAACAGTTTCCCTGAATTATATCAGAATGAATGGTCAACTGATAGTGGTCAACTTTCAACTAAATAAGAGAGTGTCCCGTCAATAAATTAAAAACCAATCGAGCGGCAAAGATCAGAATCAGAACCCCGGCGATTCGATTCAATTGAGCAATGTTCTTTTCTTTTATTCTGTACCTTAGTTTATCAGCATAATAAGCCTTTAAAACATCCAGACTAAATTGGGTGAGCAAAATTGAACCAAAGAAGGGGAAGATTTGTGAAGATTTTATCTCTCCTGAAATTGAAATGACGCTGCTCGTTACACTCAGCCAGTAAATTAATATGGCTGGATTGAAAATACACATGAGAAAGCCTTTTAGGAAATATCCCGTGTTTTTTCTTTTAGTGTTGCTTTCCTCATAATTCACTTTGACTTTCTTGAAAAGATAAAAGAGTCCGATTATGAACAGAATCATACTGCCGGTAATTCCGATCTGTAAACGATAAGCGTTTTCAAGAGCGATAAAGGAGCTGCCGTATAAGCTTATACCCACATAAAAAATATCGCTCACAACTACACCTCCCGCAAGTGCAACACCCGCAGAAAATCCTTTTTCAATACTGGTTTTTATCAGAGCAAAAAAAACAGGACCGGTTAGAAACGAAAGCACAAATCCCAACCCAATTCCTGTAACGATTGATTCTAGCATTCCGAATAGTTATTCTTCATAAAAAATTACCTGCAAGTTAACCGAAAAACAAATAATTATTCAGTATGAATGATAAAAACATTTAAAACTTAGAGATATGAGAAATTTAATTTATGTTAGATAATTATTTAACAATACAAACTTGTTATGGATAACCATTCACAAAAAAATTATTCTTCGGCTTTATACACGCTGATTACAGTGTTTTTCTTCTGGGGCTTCCTTGCTGCCAGTAATGGAATTTTTATTCCATTTTGTAAAACCCATTTTGATTTGACCCAGTTTGAATCTCAATTGATCGATTTTACATTTTATGGCGGTTATTTTATAGGTTCCTTAATTTTATTCTATGCTTCTAAAATTATCAAAGTTGATATACTGAATTTTTTAGGTTATAAGAATAGTATTGCCATCGGACTCGTGGTATCCGCTGGAGGAGCCTTGTTAATGATTCCGGCAGTGGGTTCAGGTTCATTCACCTTTATTTTAACAGCATTTTTTGTTGTTGCTATCGGCTTTTCTCTCCAGCAAACCGCTGCAAACCCCTTTGTTGTAGCATTGGGAAGTCCGGTTACCGGTGCAAATCGTTTAAATTTGGCGGGTGGTGTTAATAATTTAGGCGGGATTTTAGGTCCGATTGCAGTCAGCATAATTCTTTTTGGAACAGCAACCATTGCTGCTCCAAAGGAGGTTGAAATTGAGTCAATTAACCTACTTTACTATATACTTGCGGGTTTATTTTTAGCGGTAGCAGCTTACTTTTGGATGGCTAAACTGCCAAAGGTGACAAGTGATGAGAAAGTGGAATCAAGTCAAAAGACTAACATGCCCCTTTTTGTAATTTTTGTTGCCTTCCTGCTGATATTGGCTGCAGATCCTATTGCATTAGCCACAGGAATTGGAATGAATATATTTGTCTATCTGTCCTTGTTTATCATGGTTGCCACTCTATTATTGGCATTAAGGTCTGCAGGAAAAGATAAAACCGGCTGGGGCGCTATGGGTTATCCACAACTTATTCTGGGCATGATCGCTATTTTTACCTATGTAGGTGTGGAAGTTACCATACAGAGTAATATGGGGGCTTTATTAGAACTTCCTGAATTTGGCGGACTGAATGGGTCTGAAATTGCACCATTTATTTCACTATACTGGGGTAGCATGATGATCGGAAGATGGGCCGGAGCTGTGAGTATCTTTAAATTAGAGAAGCGTACAAAAACAATATTGACTATTGTGGTTCCTTTTATTGCTTTTGCGATCATTCTTATCGCTAATCATTTAAACGGGGCATCCGTGGAACAATTCTTTGTTTATGGGGTTTGTATTTTAATTTTAATTGCAGGTTTCTTTTACAGCCAGGATAAGCCGGCAAAAACCTTACTTACCTTTAGCGTATTAGGATCTGTTGCCATGATTATTGGATTAATAACTGATGGACAGGTCGCAATTTATGCATTCCTTAGTGGCGGCCTATGCTGTTCAATCATGTGGCCATGTATTTTTGCACTTGCTATAACCGGTTTAGGTAAATATACTTCTCAGGGTTCGGCATTTCTGATTATGATGATTTTGGGCGGGGCAATTATTCCACCCGTTCAGGGAATTCTGGCAGATACCAGTGGTATTCACTTCTCTTACATCGTTCCCTTCCTGTGCTTTGTTTACTTGGTTTATTTTGCAATAAAAGTAAGCTCAGAACTTAAAAAGCAAGGAATTGATGTAAATGATCTGGAAGCAGAAGCATCACATTAATGAAGGTCAAACCAAGCTTCGACTTGATTTTTATGGAACTGGCAAGTAACCTGGCCAAACGCTCCCATTGCGTGAAAGCCCAGGTTGGAGCTGTGTTAACCAAGGATACGCGTATTATTTCAATTGGGTACAATGGCCCACCTTCAGGAACTCATAATTGTGATGAAGAATGGCCTGAAACGGGTTGCCCACGCGATTCCAAAAATAGTTGTTCACTCGCTCTCCATGCCGAAGAGAATGCCATATTGTATGCTGTAAAAAATGGTGCAACTCTTGAAGGCGCAACGCTTTATCTGACGCTGTCTCCCTGCTTGGCATGTGCCAGAATTATATTTTCCTCAGGGATAAAAAAGGTTTGGTTTAAAGCATCATATGCCGAATATAAGGGGCTTCCTTCTGATGAGGGGGTTGATTTTTTGAATCGCTTTGGTGTAAAGTGCCTAAAATTCTGAAAGATTGCAATTCTATAACAATATCCCCAATCTCTATTTTTCTTCACTAATAGCAATTACTTAAATTGCACAAATATTTCAATGAATTTTATACATGGGTTATAAAAGTCTTGCCGACTGTGTTTCAGATCTCGAAAAGCATGGACATCTGATTAGAATTAAAGAGGAGGTAGATCCTTTTTTGGAGGCGGCAGCTATTCATCTTCGCGTTTTTGAAAACCAAGGACCTGCGATTTTTTTTGAAAATATAAAAGGAAGTCAATTTCCGGCTGTATCCAATTTGTTTGGCACTTTGGAGCGGTCTAAATTTATGTTCCGTGATACCCTTGAAGCGATTAAGACACTGGTAGATCTTAAGTCGGATCCCCTTAAAGCACTTAAAAGCCCCTTAAAATATGCCGGATCTGGTCTAACGGCTTTTTCGGCACTGCCCTGGAATAAGGAATTATTTTCACCTGTTAAATTCGGTAAAACAAAAATCTCAGCTTTACCACAGATCGTTAACTGGCCGATGGATGGTGGGCCCTTTGTAACTATGCCACAGGTTTATACTGAAGATATTGATAAGCCGGGTATTATGAATGCGAACCTTGGGATGTATAGGATTCAGCTTGGTGGTAATGAGTACGTCCAGGATAAAGAGATTGGCCTGCATTATCAGCTGCACCGGGGGATCGGAGTTCATCAAACTAAAGCTAATGCTAAGGGGAAGGCTCTAAAAGTGAGTGTATTCATTGGAGGTCCCCCTGCCCATCCCTTAGCCGCTGTGATGCCGTTACCTGAGGGTTTATCTGAGATGACTTTTGCGGGGGCTCTTGGAAATAGAAGATTCCGGTATTTTTATGATAATGAGGGCTTTTGCATCTCCTCTGACGCAGATTTTGTGATTACAGGTACGGTTGAACCCGGACAGAATAAGCCCGAAGGGCCTTTTGGTGATCATTTAGGCTATTATAGTCTGAAACATCTTTTTCCCTTGATGAAGGTGAGAAATGTTTATCATCGAAAGGATGCCATTTGGTCATTCACCGTAGTCGGTAGACCTCCACAGGAGGATACAAGTTTCGGCGCATTGATTCATGAAATTACTGGATCAGCGATTCCAAAGGAAATTCCCGGATTACATGAGGTGAATGCAGTTGATGCTGCAGGTGTTCATCCCTTACTATTTGCCATAGGTAGTGAGCGCTATACGCCCTATCTAAAGGAAAAAAAGCCCCAGGAAATACTGACTATTGCCAATCATATTTTAGGTAAAAGCCAACTTAGTTTAGCAAAGTACCTCTTCATTTGCAATAAGGAGGATGACCCCACACTTCAGACAAGTAATATAGAAGGATTTTTTAGACATATCCTAGAACGCGTGGACCTCAGTCGCGACCTGCATTTTTATACCAAAACCACCATTGACACGCTTGATTACAGCGGAACTGATATAAATTCAGGATCAAAAGTGGCAATAGCAGCTGCGGGCGATAAAAAGCGTAGTCTTTGGACAGAATTACCTCAGTCTTTTTCTCTTCCACGCCCTTTTAACAACTTTAAGATGGCAATTCCAGGTGTATTGGCTATTGAATCGCCTGTTTTTGAAAGCTATGTGCAAACCGAAAGTGAAATCGAGGTTTTGAATGCCAAACTTAAATCTCAAAACTTGGATGGTCTGCCTTTGTTGGTTCTATGTGATGACGCCGGATTTGTGGCAGAAACTATAAATAATTTTGTGTGGGTAAGCTTTACCCGAAGTAATCCTTCGCATGATATTTATGGAATCAATTCCTTCACTGAACATAAACATTGGGGATGTAAAGGACCTTTAATTATTGATGCCAGACGCAAAAAGCATCATGCACCTGAACTTATCAAGAACAAAGAGGTAGAAGAAAAAGTGAACATTTTGGGAGAACGGGGTGGTTCACTTTATGGAATTATCTAGGCTATATTTTTTAGCTTATTCGGATAGCGCTGTTAATACCGAATGGTTTAGAAATCCTATCTGGTGCGAGAATCGGATTATGAATTTACTTTTAGACGAACAATAAAAGCGTCAATTGCTGAGCAAAGCTCCTTCAATAAGTCAAAAGCATAAGATTTTATTGATTTAACCCGTGCTCGAATCAGGAAGATTAAAAAATATCCTTACAAATGAGCTCATGATACTCCAGACTCATATCAGTTGACTTTTGAAAGCAATACCTGCCTGTCATCGCTTCGTTTAGTCGATTGCACCGGAGTATTTCAGGCAAGAAATGGTACTTCATCCCAGAGGATCCATAGCCGGAGGATACCTCCTTGGGTAAGGTTTAGTTGACCCGGTGCTATTTTTCATCGGACGGGCAATCCGGTAATACAAGCACAGGCCCTGCTAATCAAACCCGGGTGGCAGCTCTATCTTTTTTGCCTTAATGAATCCTTTGATAAAGATTCAATTTCCCGCAAAAAAATAGGGCAGAACACGGGACTGGAATAAGCCAGGGGCAACAGAATGTGCTTTCCAAAAACTTAGAAAGATAATCAGGCTCCGGCAAGATGACATATCGATTTAGGTTAATTTAATTAGATT
>VGGW01000175.1 GCA_016868395.1 Bacteroidota bacterium
TATTACGCGGCGGCGAATGTCCATCGACAATGCTGCTGGCATCGCTCCCCTCCTTGGGTCTCGATATCATTACAGCTGATGACTCTTTTATCTTCAACCCATCTTTATGAAGTTTGCTCTAGCCAGCCTATCCACCGTAACTATCCTGGGTAAATCGGTTACTAAACAGCGTGGCATTGCGAAGGATAAAAGGCTACCCCGCTGGTGTCGATCAGTGTGAATATCGAAGGATATAGCGAAATCCTCGGAGTTTACGAGGGCATGCAAGAGGACAAGGCGAGCTGGCTGGAGTTCCTCTGACACCTGGCCTCCCGTGGACTGTCGGAGGTCCGGTTGGTGATCAATGACAAGTCTCTGGGGCTGGTGGAGGCGGCACACCAGTGCCTGCCGAATGCTGACTGGCAGCGATTTATCTTCCATTTCGAGCGGAACATCTTGGCAAAGGTGGGCCGAGAAAAGGTCCCTTAAGTCGCTCCGATGCTATGGGCCCTCCTGGCTCAGGAGAGCAGGGAAGCCGCCAAGGAAAAGGTCGAGAAGGTGATAACCAAGCTGGTGGACATGCGATTGCGGGCGGCGGCCCAAACCTTGAAGGAAGGCATCGATGAATCGTTGACCTATATGGCGTTCCCGAGGAATCACTGGACACGGATTCGGACAAACAATGCCCTGGAGAGGATGAATCGGGAGATCAGGAGGCGAACCCGGGTAGTTGGCAACTTCCCGGATGGACGGTCCGCCTTGATGCTGGTATCCGCCAGGCTGAGGCATGTCGCGGCGACCCAGTGGGGATCGAGGCGTTATCTGGACAAGGACAAACTTCAAAACCAAAACCCAAGAAAGGAGGCTCTTGAGGTGGTCGGAGCTGGATAGGCCCTGATCATTCAGAACGGCCCTGACTTCACGGGGTCACAAAACAAATGTGCGCAACTTGACAAACGTCACCCAGTGAACCCGTTCTGGCAGAAATCTGAAAAAGGTGGTTGACTACGTGCGGCATCATAGTAGTGGTCACAAGCAACTCAGAATGCAGTCTGGACACACCTTCCTATCCTTCATTGTAAAGCTCAAATGCAACTAAATATTCATCTTTTGTTGAATTCGTTTTTTGTAGTTATGAAAACATCATTGCGAAGTTGACGAACCTCTTTTTCTAGCTTGTCTTTCCTAATTAATTCATCAAGAAGTTCCTCAAGTTTGGATCGATTTGGCATTCCCCTAATAAGAAGTTCAGGCTCCGGGAATTCGATAGAATAAAAAAGGGATCTACTATCTTCAATTTCTCTTAAATCAGCGAGAATCATTCCCATTGGACTCTTGTCATTGTAGACGTTTGATTTGACAACCGGAAGAATGCCAGGGTTTAGCTTCGAGAAAATAGAAAAAAGAATAAACCATATCTGGCCAATATACATCTCATAATCAGAAGTAAGGCTTAGAGAGCTATGCCTGCTTTCTTGAAGATAGTTAATAAATTGAGAAAAGGTTTCGGGCCAGGTATTTTTGATATAGTCAAGAATTCTTTCCCCCCTCTTTCTGCCATTTCTTGCATTAAGTAAATATGTTAAAGCGAGCAGGCCACCTTTAATGCGAGGGCCTAATACTTTAAATATCCATTTAAATGATCTTTTTCTTACAAAATTACAGTAATCCAAGTTGACAAAATCAAAATCATCGGGAAGATCGCAAGCTTTTATTTTTTCTACAGGTGAATTAAAACCAATGCATCTTGATCTAATTCGAAGAAAATCAAGACGCTTTTGGATAATATCAAAATCATCAGGTTTTTTTTCGGCCCAAAAAATCCGAGTGTCATCTCCAATTAGTTTATATTTCATTAGCATTTGGATGTCATAACAGCCCTTAGCCGGAAGTGTGAAAATATTTTTAAGTGGTTTATCTGCAACTTTATATAAAATTTCACTAGAACTCCGAAAAATAAGTCGAGTCAAATAGGCGATTCTAGACTTTTGTTTATTTGGTCTGTTTTTTGGAGACCATGGGTCAGTTTCTTCATCAAAAACCGGATCAACGGCGTCTGCCATAAAAACCTCGTTTGCTGGTGCTAAATTTATTTTAAATAAATCAAGTCGGCATTATTGCACCTGGAACACCACCGGTTGGTGTAACACCCAGGGATTTATGCTTTCTCTTGTTTAATGGGAAAGCAAGTAATGCGGGAAATGCAAAACCAGGGACATTATTAGATCCGGTAGGATCAATTACCGTTAATTTATTAATTGCCTCTCTGTAGCGAATTGCTCCAGGTAAATTATGACTGCCAGAAATTGTTAGGCTCTTTGGATTAAAGTTTGGATCACAAATATCTGTAACAGATGAGTCTAAAAAATTCACCCAAAGATAATTAGCGCCAAATTGCATTCGCCTAAAACCATCGCCTCCTGATTCTGTACGCTTGTGGGTGATGATCTCATTTTCCCAAGAGTTTCTCGAGCCAACAAAAACCCTATCATAACCAGATGTCGCGCTTCCAGGATTATATTCTTCATAAACCCTTTGAAGTTTGGTTTTGCCTTCAACTTTAACATGATCAAATTTAACTCTGTTAAGAATGTAGTCAAAAGAGATTAGTTTATCGACTGGTTCATTTGGGCGCAATATAAAGCGATCAAAGTTAAATCGATTCTCTATATCTAGTAAAATGTCATGACCAGTAACCGAACTATCAAATATTTTGTTCCAAAAAGTAGAGTATTTTTGATTCAATTTTTGTTTATTTTCTTGGACGCCTGAAAAGGATTTAAATGTATCGTTTACTATATCTTTTGCCCACTGTAGAAATTCCATTAGCAAAGAGGAGTGATGATCAATAAGAAATTGACGAAAGTCCCAAAAGTCTACTTGCTTGTAATCACTTAGATCCTGCTCGTAAATTCTGTGTTTTCCAGGGAGAAAAATATCTCCTTTCCTTCTTTTAAAGCTTTCAAAAAATATATAGCTGTTAAAGGAAGATATTAATGTGGGCTTTTCTTTATTATAACCAGAAAACCGACCAAAAAGTCCTTGTAACATTGAATCGCTTTCTAAAGATGAATTAAAATCTGTGGTTTCAAAACCAAATTTAAAATACGAAGGAATTCGAACAGCCATTGTGAAAGCACTTTGGGCAACAACGATAATATGTTTGTTTATTAAAGACGGATCTGTATCAGTCCACTCGCTAACAGCCTTGATAAAACTCTCTGGACTTGTATGGTCGCTGTAATACTTCTTTATATCAACAAGAATTCCATCTAATGGTGCTATATTGTATTGGGCGGCTTCAATTTTTAAGAGTTCTACTATAAGTTCAACATCTGCTTGATCATATCTTATTATTCCGCAAAATGGAATATCTTCGCTATTGGCATATTCTCTACTAGCATGGATTGTTTTTAACCAAACAAACGGAAGTTTAGTTATAGAAGAACGCATATCGCATTGGTAATCAGCATGGGCCTTAGATCGATAATTCGAAATATCGAAAGGTGTTTTAAAATAATCTTTTGATCTATGTGAATGTATAGGCGACGTTATTAAGCCAGATTGGTTTGCTATAATTAAATAGTTCTTATTTAGCTTCATATTGCTTTTTCGGCATTTTATTAATCTATCTTTGATTTCACTGTTTATTCGCGGATTGGAAATAGCACAATGATTAATTAGCGTCGTGTTATAGAATCTTAGTTTGCTGTCAGGCAAAATATTTACATTTAATTTCTCTAGATTGGCCAGAGTTGGTTCAATCGTATAGTAATCTGTGGGTAAATCGCCAAAATAATAAAAATCTGGCTCGATAACGCAGGAAGGGTCGTGATGCATGTTTTCTATATAGTATGGTAAGCCTACATAAGGAATACCATCTGGATATCTGAAAAATGTGTAATATATATTTTCATTTCCAATATACATTCCTGGGGTCGCCGTTATCATTGTTAGAAAATGTTTGCTACCTCGATCTGACATTTTTACATCGTCAACCAGCCTTTTCCTCAGAGTTTCATCCCCTACTCCCCAGTGAGCTTCATCCCAATGTTGATTTATTGTGTAGTTAGTATTTAAAGCCAAATTTCTCCAAACCACTTTTATAATTTCTGATTTTGTAAATATCCTTTTTTCAAGGAGGTCTAAAATTGATTTTGAATGATCTAGCATTCTTTTTAATTTATTTAATTGTTCAGTTGTTAATTTTGAAACCCCTGTGTTTTCGAGGAAAACTTGAGCGATTTTTCTTGAATACGGATAGTCAAATCTTGGTTTATTTGCACAATAAATTTCCCCAGCCAAACGATCTGAATCTGTAATTTTCTTTAGCCAGTCTGTTGTTATAGAATATTGTTTGTCCCAATAGTCAATAATATGAATAATTTCATTGCTTCTTTTTTGACGTGTATATTCGTTTTTTTTATCATCCTTCAATTGCGCAAAATGCAATGTAAATGAGACTGCCAGGGAACCAAAAATTTCTATAAAATAATTCCAATCATCTTGAAAGTTATCTGAAATTTCTTTTTTTGAAGGTAAGTCCGGGTAAGGGTGAATAGGGGATTGATCACCTTCTAATATATGATCCATAAGCATAAAATTGTAAATATAATTGTTTATAATTTGAAATAGATACACGCCCGATTTGCCACATTGAGTTGAGCCAATACAAAGTGTATGGGGTAATACTCTGTTCCATGATGCTGACCGATAAGTTTTAATTGACTTATCATTTGTACTATTAAAAGCTGTTCCATGATGTTTTGATGTGCCATAAAAATCATCATAATCTTTTATAGATCCAATAAACGGATCTCCATTGAAATATGTTTTTGCCATATTTCCTTGGGATGTTCTAGATATTATTTGAATAAGATGTATTAAAGATGTAAATAATTGATTTTGATGAATTGGTAGCTTCCAGTTCTTTTCTAATAACTTATGGAAAACCTTTTCTTTGCGAAGAATCTTACCAACTATTTCACTTACATTAAATTCCAAATCAGTAATTTTGAATAAAAATTTTCGTTTCCCTAATTTTAACGCTCTTAAGTTATCTAGCTTTACTTCGATCTCAAGCTCCCTTGTCCAATTATTTAAATAATTAAATATATTATTTATTGTATTTATAAAATTTACGTCATTTTTACGTTCTGGATCGTCTTTGATTTCTTCATAAGCTGCATTAATATCAAAATCGATATCTAATGTTTGATCATACTTAATTAATTGGTCTGGTTTTGGTGCTAATTTTCGAATTATTTCGGATATTAACACCTCGTTTTGCTCGGCCATAGTATTAGAATCCCAAAAAAAATTATATTTAGTAACTAACTTTTTTTTTATAATTGCATAAGTTGGTTTGACAAGCCTTGGTTAATTGTTTTGTAACCGTTCACCGCAAAACCTTTTCAGCTGTAAAGTGAAAAGCGTTACGCTACCGGAATGAATCATGTTGAGTGCGCCAACTGTGAGAAGCTTCGGGCCGAATTCGCGGCCTATGTTGAGCACACCAAAAAGCAGTTTGAGCTGATGGCCTCGCAATTGAATGAAGCGAAAAATCGGATCAAGGAGCTCGAGGAGAAGCTTGGGAAGAATTCGAGGAATTCATCCCTTCCTCCTTCGGCGAATCCTCCCGGCGCAAAGAAGCCCGTGGTGAAGAAGCCGACCGGTCGAAAGCCCGGTGGCCAACCGGGCCATTCCTTCCATCCGCCCCATCGATTTCCTCCCGGGCAACTGCAGGATGTCGTCCATCACATTCCCGAGACCTGCAAGGGATGCGGTGATTCCTTGCCGAAAGAGGCCACCGAAGGGCTACCTGAGCCGGATTGGCACCAGGTGGTGGAGATCCCACCGTCCCTGATTGAGGTGATTGAGCACCAGTCGCACCCGCGCTGCTGCCCCAATTGCCATGAGATCACCTGGGGTGAAATTCCCGGGGAGATCACCCGGCACCGGTTTGGCC
>VGGW01000176.1 GCA_016868395.1 Bacteroidota bacterium
TTTTTTTCATCTTAGTTAGTTTTAAGGGAAAGTAAATATTTAACCATTTCCTTGGCATCATCTACGCTTAATGCAGGATGGGGAGCCATAGGGATTTCGCCCCATGAACCGGATCCGCCATCAATAATTTTGCCGGCAAGCATTTCGATATTTTGGTCACTTTCCTCATATTTATTAGCAACCTCAATATAGGAGGGACCTACAATTTTAGATTCAACTTTGTGGCAAGTTAAGCAATCAGAAGAAGCAATAAGTTGTTCTCCTTTCGTTTGGGTAGAAGTTGTTGAACTCATGCCGAGGCTATCAAGACCTGTTTGTTTAACCAAGGCTGAATCGTCTTGAGTGCTTCCTAGATTTTCAGAATTATTACAAGCTAATATAATGGCACAAGCTCCGAATACACATAGTATTTTTTTCATATTTTCTGGGTTGAAATTAGTCATTAAAAATTAAATACCCAGAATCTTTCGGTTAAACTCATCATTGCTTCCGGTGCCTGCAAAATCATCAAATGCCCGTTCAGTTACTCTGATTATATGATCTTTAATAAAGGCGGCTCCTTCGCGTGCACCATCTTCAGGATGTTTGATACAACATTCCCATTCCATGACTGCCCAGCCTTTAAAATCATATTGGGTAAGTTTACTGAAAATCCTTTTGAAATCAACCTGGCCATCTCCCGGAGAACGATATCGTCCTGCACGGTCAGCCCAATTTTGATATCCTCCAAAAGTACCCTGTTTACCGGTGGAATTAAACTCAGCATCCTTAACATGGAAAGCTTTGATCCGGTCATGGTAGTGATCAATATACTGAACGTAATCTAAACATTGTAAAACAAAATGGGATGGATCGTAAAGAAGGCAGGCTCTTGGATGATTGTTCACTTTCTCAAGGAACATCTCATAGGTCACTCCATCAAAAAGGTCTTCTCCGGGGTGAATTTCATAACAAACATCCACGCCATGCTGATCAAAATGGTTTAAGATGGGCAGCCATCTATTTGCCAATTCCTTAAATCCTGCATCAACAAGTCCTGCCGGCCTTTGTGGCCATGGATGCCAGGTATGCCATAATAAGGATCCACTAAAGGTAGCGTGAGCGTTAATTCCCATATGCTTGGAAGCAATCGCCGCATATTTTAACTGTTGTACAGCCCATTCTGTGCGGGCTTTTGGATTGTTGTGTACACTGGTAGGTGCAAAACCATCGAAAAGAAGATCGTAAGCAGGATTTACTGCAACCAGCTGTCCTTGAAGGTGTGTGGATAACTCTGTGATTTCCATGCCACAGGAATTTACAATTCCTTTAATCTCATCGGCATAAGTTTTACTTTCAGCCGCTTTTTGAAGATCTATACAGCGTGGATCCCAGGTTGGAATTTGTACGCCTTCAAATCCAAGACTTTTAGCCCATTTACAGATAGATTCCAGGCTGTTGAATGGTGCAGTATCTCCTAAAAACTGTGCAAGAAATATTGCGGGTCCTTTTATAGTAGTCATATTTTCTTTTTAAACTTCAAAATTTGTCCATTTTTCATTACTCAAACTGCTTTTAACCACATTATTGATGAAAGCCATTCCTCGGATTCCTTCATCTACGGATGGGAAGTCGTAGGCTTCAGGTAAAGCTTTTGTCCCTTCATTTTTTGCTGACAGGCATAAAGCAAAATTCCGATAAAGATTTGCAAATGCTTCCAAGTAACCTTCGGGGTGACCTCCGGGAGTGCGGCTATTGAATGTCGCATAATTTGAAAGTTGATGTCCTCCTGCCCTAAAAATTTGCACCGGAGAATCAAGCCATTTCAAAATTAAGGTGTTAGGCTCTTGCTGTGCCCATTCGAGTCCGCCTTTTTCACCATATACTCTGATTTTTAGTGCATTTTCCTCTCCTGCCGCAATTTGGGATGCAACCAAAACCCCATTGGCACCATTGTCAAATTTTAACAGCACATTGCCGTCATCGTCCAGAGCCCTTCCTTCAACCACAATACTCAGGTCGGAACAAAGTTTAGAAATTTTCAATCCGCTGATGTATTCAGCGAGGTGAGCGGCATGGGTACCTATATCTCCCATACACCCGCTTTTTCCTGATCGTGCCGGATCAGTCCTCCAGGCTGCCTGCGGGTTTCCGTCTTTTTCAGATAATCTGCTTAACCAACCCTGAGGATATTCTACCATGATTTTTCTGATCTTTCCCAGATCACCGGCCTTTACCATTTCTCTAGCCTGTTTAACCATGGGATAACCGGCATAGGTATGGGTAAGCAATAAAATGAGGCCTGTTTCTTCGGCTTTTTTCTTTAATAGTTTCGCTTCTTCAAGCGTGAATGTTATCGGCTTATCAATCACCACATGAAAGCCATGCTCCAAGGCCATCATCGCCGGACCAAAGTGGGCATGATTTGGGGTAACAATACTGACAAAGTCCATTCGCTGTCCGGCAGGGAGCTGACGCTCTTTTGAAATCATTTCCTCATAATTCGGGTAAATTCTTTCCTCCGAAAGAAAAAGATTTTTACCACTTTCGAGTGCTTTTTCCGGACTGGCACTCAATGCTCCACAAACTAGCTCAATCAGACCATCCATATTGGCAGCAATTCGGTGAATAGCACCGATAAAGGCATCTTTGCCGCCACCAATCATGCCCATTCTTAATTTTCTATTCATAGTTGGCTATAAATTATATCTCACAAAATCGTTCTTAAATATAAATTATTGTTTCTTTCCTTTTGAAAAATCCTCCAAAAAAATCGTAATTATTTACTCATTGAAAACTTATAAATAGTACTTGTTTTATAAATTTCTCCCGGATTTAAAACAGTTGAAGGAAAACCCGGCTGGTTTGGAGAATCAGGAAAATGCTGGGTCTCCAGACAAAAAGTTGTTCTTGGATATCCGGTATACAATTGAACACCGGGTTCTTGAGTAAAAAGCTCCATTACAATTCCTGATTGATCACCTTTAACCATGGCAGCCAATTTCATTGTTCCACTGTTACCCGAATCTAAGACATAGTTATGGTCGTATCCTTTACCATACTTCAGCTGTTGATTCTCATAATCAATCCGTTCCCCAATTTTTCTGGCTATTCTAAAATCGAATGGACACCCTTCCAAAAGTTCTATTTTTCCTGATGGGATTAAGGTTGAATCTACCGGAGTATATAGTTCTGCATGAATCTGCATCAAATGGTTTAGAATAGTTCCACTTCTTTCACCATTGAGATTGAAATAAGCATGGTTAGTCAAATTTACGACTGTTTTTTTATCTGTAACTGCTTCATAGCTGATCTTCAGCTCGTTATTATCAGTCAGCTTATAAGTAACTCTTACCCTCAGATTTCCGGGGAAGCCCTCTTCCATATCTTTTGACAGATAACTAAATTGCAGGGTTTGACGATCTATTTGAAGGGCACCCCAAACCACATCTTTAAATCCTTTCTTACCGCCATGAAGAGCGTTTGGAGGGTTATTAATGGAGATTGAATAATCTTCATCATCGAGCTTGAACTTCCCTTTGGCAATTCTGTTTGCATAACGACCAATGGTCGCTCCAACGGTTGATTTTTGATAGGCCTCAATATCTGTAAAGCCTAAAACCACATTTCTCAATTTCCCTGAGCGATCAGGTACATTCAGGCTAAGTATCCTTGCGCCATAATTACAAAATGCAGCTTCCACTTTGTTATTATTTCTCAGGATATACAAATCCGTTTTCTTGCCATCAATAGTCTTTTGGAAAGCAGCTCTCGATAATGGCTTGACAAGCGAGGTGCTATCAGCAACTTTTCCCCAACATCTAATTGAAACCGAATTAAAAACAATCAATGTAAGTAAAAAACAGTACTTCAGAATTTCTTTTCTGATCAATGACATGTCCTATATTTTTAAATTTATTCAGGAATGAAAGTAAGGGTTTTTAAAAGTGGTCTTGGTTTTAAATTCTCAGGGTTTGATACAATAAGCACGAACAAATTGCTTATCTTTTTGTCGGCAGGGAGATCAAGGCGGACGATAGCCTTATTTTGCTGATCTGGAATTTCCCCATCAGTAAAACTGTTTTTACTAAGAAGGGCTCCTGTTTCTGAATTCGCACGAATTTCCATGCTATAAGTACCACCACCTCCCTTGGAAACAGTTGCAATTTCCAACTGCCCGATTCCTGATAAATCCAGATCATTTAGTTTGAACCATCCACTATTCTGTGGATAAATGAGAAAAGCTGTATTGGTCGAATCTTTTAGTCCAATTCTGGTTCTTTCAGTAATTTCCCGAGCATAAATTACATTGCTTCTTAGATAAACTGTTGCCGAGCCTGTCAGTGGTTTCAAACCGGCTTGTCCCTGGTCTGTATAAGATGCGTAAATGCTGAATATATTATTATCAGCCTCCGGATTAGGTGTTATACTACCTTGAATTGGCAATGTCGCCTTGTTCACGGCTTTATCTTCCAGCGATAACACCCATTGAGCTATTTTTTTTGCATCATCCTCACTCATGGCTGAATGTGCCGGCATGGCAACCTCCCCCCAAGTTCCGCTACCCCCCTTGATGATTTTTGTAGCCAAATAATTTATGGCATTAGGATCCTTCTGATACTTTGAAGACACATCCTTATAAGATGGTCCAATGGATTTGTTACTGACTTGATGGCAAGACTGACAATCTGATTTCAACATCAAAGCCTGACCGGCCTGCGATTCGGTGAACACTTGATGCCCCATGGATGCCCCTGCAAGGTCAGTTCCTTTGGTGTAGTTATTTGCTACATAGATGTTCGCTTTATTAACAGCAGACCCCTCATCCACAACGTTAACATGGTATTCTATCGCTTTGCCGGGAAAATAAAATTTTTGGTTACCATTTAATTCAATGTTCACCTTAGGTTGGGCATTACCGGCGAAAATGGTTAGTGGGTTACTATTGGTGCTGGTAAAATTTTTATCAATGGCTACAACACTAATGGCATATTGTCCCGCCTTGGTAAATGTATGTTCAACACTAGGGAGTGTAGTCGACTTTTTTATACCCTCACCAAGTTCCCAGACATAATTCATCTTATCCTTATCAGGATCTATGGCTTCAACCTTAGCCTCTATTTTAAATGGTAATACCCCGCTGGATTTATTTACAGTCATTTTTTTTATCTGAGGTGGGCGATTCCCTGAAACAAAATCGATCCTGGAAATTGCTGCATCAGGATTTTTTGAAAACCATCCCTTGCCATACTCCAGGATATAAATTCTACCATCAGGTCCAAGTTCCATGTCGATTGGTGAGGAGAAGTTTGTCATTGGCATAAAAGCTTCCATATTATCGTAGTCACCATTAGGTTTCATGGTCACTGCTTTAATCCAACCCCTGATCCAGTCGTAGATAAAAAGTTTGTTGTTGTAATAGTCAGGATAGCGTGTTTCTTTAGGATACAAGTCAGCATGGTAAACCGGTCCGGCCATTGCATTTCGGCCTCCCGTTCCAAGCTGCGGAAATTCTTTTGAAGCAGCATAAGGATACCAGATAAAGGCGGGTGATACAGGAGGCAGGTACTCAAGTCCGGTATTATTAGGTGAGTTATTGTAAGGTTTAGCCGGATCAAAGGCATCACCACTGGTGCCATTAGTATAATCGTATGCTCTGTATGGGTAATTATTCCCTACAAAAAAAGGCCATCCAAAAAAACCTGCTTTTCTGGCTTGATTCACTTCATCATAGCCTCTAGAACCTCTATCAGGGTTATCTGCATTTGCATCAGGGCCAACTTCACCCCAGTATAGAAATCCCGTTTTTTTGTCAATTGAAATCCGGTAAGGGTTTCTGTTTCCCATGACATAAATTTCCGGTCTGGTGCCCGGAGTATTTTGGGGGAATAAATTTCCTTCAGGAATGCTATAGCTACCATCCTCATTTACCTTTATCCTCATGATTTTTCCCCTGAGGTCATTA
>VGGW01000177.1 GCA_016868395.1 Bacteroidota bacterium
GAGGTTCTTGAAGCTGGAAGAAAACGCAGTTTCCCGTTTTTAATTAAAGAATTTGAAAATAATAAACTGGTTTTTGAAACAATGGAGCAAAATCCTACACGAGTAACTGCCGTTAGAGATTAAAATATCTTGAGGCATAAAAAAAGCATAATAAATCATTTATTAAGCTTTTATAAATCCTATTGATCGCTATTTCTTTTTCCCGGAACCCTTTTGCGCCTGGGCTTGCTGCTGCCTCATGTAATCTTCCATTCTTTTCTGAAATCCTGATTTTTTCTTTTCGGAAGCTGGTTTCTTTTTATTCTCCTCAATTTGAGCATGAATCTTTTTATCATCCACAAACATTCTGATAATATATTGCTGAGCAAAGGTCATTAGGTTCGCAAGGAAATAATAATAGTTCAAACCTGAAGGAAAGCTATTCAATACCCCAAAGAAAATAATTGGGGTAATGTATCCAATGTATTTCATTTGGCCTGTTGCTCCTGATACCTGATTGTTAAAATAGGTATATATCAAAGTTGAAATAGTCATTAGAATACACATCAAACTGATGTGATTGCCAAGAAAAGGAACATTAAAGCCCAGGAAAAAGAAAGCATCATAAGTGGAGAGATCTTCCATCCAGAGGAAACTCTGTTGTCGCAATTCAAAGAGGTTTGGAAAGAAGAAAAAGAAAGCCATGATAATAGGAAGTTGCAAAAGCATTGGCAAACAACCACCAAGTGGATTTACCCCTGCTTTTTTATAAAGCTTCAAATATTCCTGTTGTAATAGGGTAGGATTATCCTCACCAACCTTACCCTTAATTTCTTCCATTTCGGGTTTAAGAACTCGCATCTTAGCCATGGAGAGGTAAGACTTGTAGGTAAGCGGCAATAAAACCATTTTTAAAAGTATGGTCAGAATGAGGATAATCAGTCCGTAACCCCATCCAAAACCTTCAAGAAAGTTGAAAACCGGTAATACAACCCATCGATTGATGTATTTTAAAGGCCAATAACCTAGATCAATCTGCTTTTCGAGATCAAAGCCCTGCTTCTCTAAAATGTTTAATTGATTTGGTCCAAAATAAAACAACATTGGAAAAGAACTGCTTTCCTGTCTTAAAAAAGGTATTTGCATTTTTGCAGCAAAGCTTTTCACTGTACCTAACTCCGGACTTGTAGTAACACTTAATTCTCCTTTATCGAAGCTATTTTGGGCAATCAGTACATTGGAGAAAAAATGCTGTTTAAAAGAGAACCATTTGATTTTACCTTCATTTAGCTCTTTGGTTTCTGATTCAGTAAGACTTAAATAATCAACGCTTTCATCTCCTTGCTTGTAGTATGCGCTTGAATATTTTTGTTCACCGGGCAGATCCTTCTCTTTTTGTTTAAGTAAAGATTCCCAATTCAGAGTGATATACTGTTGAGTTGGAACCATTACATCCTGCATTCCGGTGGTATTGATAGTCAAGCCAACATTATAGCTTTCGCCTTTTAAGCTGTAAACATAATCGATATATTTCCCGGCTGAATGAGTTAAACGCAATGTCAAGGAGGAGGAGTCGGTCTTTGAAACACTTAATGACTTAGCTGAAGGAATAAAATAAAGTTTATTTGTATTTATATTCTGACCTGCAGACCCAAAGCTCAAACCAAACTTATTTCCTTCACCTTCAAACATAATTAAAGGTTGTTGATCATAAGTCTTAAAGTTTTTGAGCTCAACAGAAGCGATTCTTCCACCTTTTGGACTAATTTTAACCTTCAGGAATTCATTTTCTAAAGTTACCGGCTCATCACTTCCTGAACTTGCAGCGCCGAACGGACCGGATTTTAAAAGAGTAGAGTCAATGGGTGGTTTTACAATAGCTTGAGTGGTGTCTATTGTCTGAGTTGATTCATTTTTAGTCAGCCTTGCTATTGAATCCTGTGTTTGTTTAGCTTTTTCTCTTTTGATATCTTCATCAGAGGGTTGCATTAGATAAGTTGACCCAACTAATATGATCAATATCAAAAATAGGCCTGTGAATGTATTTCTATCCATTATTTATTAGTCTTTTTTGCTAAAAAGCTTATTTCCTTTTTGAATAGCTCAAAGCAGCGGCGACAAAGTTAACAAAAAGTGGATGAGGATTATCAACTGTTGATTTTAATTCAGGGTGAAATTGCCCTCCGATAAAAAATGGATGGTTTTTTAGTTCTACTATTTCTACCAGATTATTCTCAGGATTGATACCGGATGCAATCATTCCTGCCTTCTCAAACTGTGCTAAATAAGCATTGTTAAACTCATAGCGATGTCTGTGGCGCTCGGCAATTCGATTTTTTCCATAAATACTTGCGGTTTTGCTTCCTTTTTTTAGATCACAGTTGTAAGAACCTAAACGCATTGTCCCACCCTTGTTCTTTATCTTTTTCTGCTCTTCCATCATCGAAATTACCGGATCTTTGGTATTCTCATTCATCTCAGTGCTGTGGGCATCCTTCAGACCCAAGACATTTCGTGCAAATTCAATAACTGCACATTGCATACCCAGACAAATTCCAAAGAAAGGAATTTGTTTTTCCCTGACATATTTTATGGCTTCAATTTTACCTTCAATTCCACGACTTCCAAATCCCGGTGCCACTAAAACTCCATCTAAACCTTTTAATTTTTCAGCTACATTTTCTGAACTGATATTTTCGGAATGGATGGATTTAACTTTAACCTTACATTCATTCTTTGCACCGGCATGAATGAATGCCTCAATAATGGATTTATAGGCATCAGGTAGTTCCACATATTTTCCAACAAGCCCGATATTGATTTCGGCAGTTGGGTTTTTAAGCCTGCCTAAAAAATCTTTCCAGTTTCCCAGATCAGGTTCATTTTTATTGACAAGTTTTAATTTGCTCAAGACAGTTTTATCAAGCTGCTCCTTCAACATCAAAAGGGGAACATCATAAATGGTTGATGCATCGATCGACTCAATGACGGCATTCATGTTTACGTTGCAAAAAAGGGCGATCTTCTTGCGTAATTCTTGTGTTATGTGATGCTCTGTGCGGCAAACTAAAATATCCGGTTGAATTCCATATTCAAGCAACATCTTTACCGAATGCTGGGTTGGCTTAGTTTTTAGTTCGCCAGCTGCAGCCAGATAGGGAATCAGGGTTAAATGAATCACTAATGAATTACTAGGACCGAGCTCCCAGCGCAACTGACGTACCGCTTCAATAAAAGGAAGTGATTCAATGTCTCCGACGGTTCCACCTAATTCGGTGATTACGATATCAAATTCTCCTGATTCACCCAGTATTTTCATATTACGCTTAATTTCATCGGTAATATGTGGAACAACCTGGACGGTTTTTCCTAAATAGGCTCCTTCACGTTCTTTATTAATGACATTTTGATAAATTCTGCCAGTGGTAATGTTATTAGCTTTGGAAGTTGGAACATTTAGGAAACGTTCATAATGACCCAAATCGAGATCGGTTTCAGCACCATCTTCCGTAACATAACACTCGCCATGTTCATAAGGGTTTAAAGTTCCGGGATCGATATTGATATAAGGATCGAACTTTTGAATGGTTACTCGGTAACCTCTTGCCTGAAGAAGTTTAGCCAGGGAAGCCGAAATAATACCTTTTCCTAACGACGAGGTAACGCCGCCCGTAACAAAAATATATTTGGTCATGATCTCTGAAGGATTTGATAAGAATGCTCTATTGTTTGAATGGATTTAACCTGATCTCAAATAATAAAAAACATCGTTTTGTACGGGATTCAAAAGTATGATATTATTTGATAATTATATGATATGTTGAGAAATTAAGTAGTGTTAATAAAAGCATTTAATGGACAGTTGACCGTTGATGATTCAATTGTTCGACGAAATCAACTCTCAATTCTCCATTGTCAACTGTCAATTGTTTTACCTATTTTTGTCTTTAATAAAACCATATTATTTCATCTTGACATTCAGCGATTTCAATTTTGATCCTCAATTATTCGAAGGACTTCAAAGCATGGGTTATGTTAAACCCACTCCAATTCAATCTCAGGCAATACCACTCATTCTTGACCATAAAGACCTCATCGCATGTGCTCAGACGGGTACCGGTAAAACTGCTTCGTATCTTCTTCCGGTATTACAACATATCAGCATTTCAGAAAAGAAACATACTAAAGCATTAATTCTTGCACCAACAAGGGAACTTGCACAGCAAATTGACCAACAAGTGGAAGGATTAGCCTATTTTGCCGGTATAAGTTCCATTGCGGTTTATGGCGGAGGCGATGGTATGATTTATGAGCAACAGCGAAGGGCAATGATGGAAGGTGTAGATATTGTTATTGCAACTCCAGGACGATTAATTGCCCATTTAGCATCCGGCGTAATTAAATTAGACCACGTTCAATATTTAGTATTGGATGAAGCCGATCGTATGCTTGATATGGGATTTTATGAGGATATTTTAAAAATAATCAGCAAGCTTCCAAAAGAAAGACAAACTCTGCTTTTTTCGGCTACCATGCCTCCCAAAATAAGGACTCTTGCCAATACTATTTTAAAAAACCCGGAGCAAATTAATATCGCTCTTTCACAACCTGCAGAAGGTATATCCCAGCAGGTTTATATGGTCTATGATGGTCAAAAGATTAAACTGATAAGTCGTTTGTTAACTGGTGGAGAGTACAAAAGTGTCCTTATTTTTTGTTCTAGAAAAGAAACAGTAAAAGACCTTAACAGAACGCTCAGGAAGGAAGGAATTAAGTCGGAAGCCTTTCATTCGGATTTGGAACAGGAACAGCGTGAAGCAGTCCTAAGAGCATTTAAAAGCAGAACTCTTCCTGTGATTATCGGAACTGATGTATTGAGTCGCGGTATTGATGTGGAAGGAATCAGTTTGGTTATCAATTTTGATGTGCCACCGGATCCGGAAGACTATATCCATCGGATTGGAAGAACAGCCAGAGCAGAAACCACCGGAACTGCCATAACTTTTGTAAATGAAAAAGACCAGCGACGGTTTTCCTTTATCGAGGACTTGATTGGTAGGGAAATCCCTAGAATGCCTTTGCCTGATGAATTAGGTGAAGGACCACTTTACAGTCCGGGGAAGAAAAGACCCTCAGGTTTTAGAAACAACCATAAAAGCAAAAATAAGAAGAAGGTATGGAGTAAAAGGAAACAAGCTTAATTGCGGCTTTTTGGAATTTCCCTCGGATATGTTATCAGTTCAAGCTTTCCTTTTTTTGAAGTTAAAAAAACTCAAGGCTACCTTTAAATTAACCTCAGTTCCATATTAGAATTTATCCTTTTGATGGATCTCCTATTGCTCCGGACGCCTATGATTTGATTTTGGAAAGCAATACCTGCGTGTTATCGCTTCCTGCAGTCCTTTCCTCCGGAGTATTTCCGGCAAAAAATGGTATCTGATTTCTGATTTTCCCTAGCCGGAAGATACCTCCTCCGGCAAGGTTTAGTTTACCCGCTGCTGTTTTTCATCGGTACGGGCAGTCCGGAAAAAGAAGCACAAACCCGGGTGGTCGCCCTATCTTTTTTGCACTACTGAATATTCGGATAAGGATTCCATTTCCTGCAAAAATAGGGCAGAACACGGCACCGGGAGCAACAGCCTGAGAAAAATAATCCGGACCCGGCAAGATCTTTTATCAATATCACCTAAATTAGATTGTTTATCACTGTTGTCCGGTTAAAATAAAATTTCAGATAAAATAGTCATTTACATCGTAAGAA
>VGGW01000178.1 GCA_016868395.1 Bacteroidota bacterium
AATTTAAAACCTTAAAAATCAGTTTATCACCCTCATCGCCGTACTTTCCGCTGAGCGTAGAAAGATTTTCCATGGTTGGAGTCTGGATTTCAAGGTAACCATATTTTTTAAAAACATCACTGATGGTATTGAAAATATGATTGCGTTTCACCATTTCACTGGCAGAAAAATCGCGTGTTCCTTTTGGGATGGATGGTTTAATGATTGCCATAGTGTAAAAGTACAAAAAGACCTTAAGCTTAACTAGTACCAGCCAAATCCTTTATTAGCTCTTTACAGCGTTTCTCTATCATTTGGTAGACAGGATCAAACAGATCATCATCATGATAAGGGTCTGGAACGATGTTATCGTTCAGAAAAAGGCTGATTTTGTGATGATCCTCCTCTTTTCCTGCGAGCGCTTTCACATCGCTCAGGTTATGATAATCCATGACAAGAATCCGATCAAACCTTTCAAAATCAGCGGGTTCAAACTGTCTGCAAGTTTGCGTGGATAGATCAATACCATATTTTTTTGCCACAGCAATTGAACGGCGGTCGGGTTGCTCTCCGATATGCCAGTTACCGGTTCCTGCCGAATCAACCTCCCAGTTTAACCCATTAAGTGCAACAAGGTGTTCCAAAATTCCATGTGCTAATGGAGAACGGCAAATATTACCCAGACATACCATTAATATCTTCATGATGCCTTATTAAGCTGAAAAAATATTGTTTAGTAGGGCCGCAAGGTGAATCCCCCCTTTGAGCATTTGTTGATTAGCGATTTCTATATAATCATAAATATATCTGTAGCCCAGCTTATCCCCATTTTTAACATTTGCATATATTTTTTCGCTGATGCGGTAAGAATCCTTAACCCACTGGGCAACATCCTGCGACTGTAAAAAATGAAGTTCCTTTTTGTCGATGAAATTAATTGCACGCGAATATTCTGTATAGCTTAATTCCTGTGAGCCGATCAGGTCCGAATCCCAAACCCGATGCAAATTGGTATTTTGTCCGAACCAGGTTAACTGGATTTTATTTCCTCCAAGATCTTCCAATCGGCCGGTATGCATGGGCTGATGCAGGTCGCCCACCAAGTGGATAAGTAACCGCAGGTATGAAACCTTTTTTTTTCTGTCAAGAGACTTGTTTTTTAATTCTGAGCTTAAAAAAAGAATTTTGGTATAGACATCTGTGACCGTGTCACGTTTTAAGCTGTAGTCAAGTTGTTCATCCTTCAATCCTGCGGGCAAATTAATGTAATGCCAGTTATTGAGATAATTATAAGCGGGTTCAGATTTAATAAAATCGGCCCAGTTGCTGGCCATTGCCAGAGTTTCATTGCCAAGAATTAATTTAATTTCAAGGCTTGTTTTTTTATTCAAATAACTTTCTGCGATCTGACCTACTACTCTGTGCCCCAAAAGCCCCCATGCCATGGTTTGAACGGGGAAATAGAGTAATGTAAAGGCAAACCATATTTTCATTGTCTTTTGAAATTTCATTGTGAATTAGTTTAGGGGTTTCTGAATGCAGACCGTCTTTTCTTTTAGTGCGAGTTTAATATTCTGGTGCTGTTTTAAACTTTCAAGATATAAACTATCGCCGGTATTTTTTCGGATAATAAAAACAGGCAGATATTGGCCAATCCGGTAACATCCTGAAATTTTTTGCTTAAAATTTGGTTTGGTAAAAGTAGTTGTTAAAACTAAGGTATCACCTGTATAGGTATAGGTTCCTTTTGCATATTCAGTCCAGCTACCCTTGTTAAAACAAGAATCAGCATAAATATTGACCTTGGCAAAAGTATTAATCTTCAGGTAAACAGAATCACAGGAAAAACGAAATTGATGACTGGAGTATTGCAGCCGTTCATTCTGAAATTCAACATGTTCTTCCTCCCAAATTCCCTGAATGCTTTCTTTTCCTTTTCCCTGTAAATTTGGATTGAATTTACAGGAAGTTGAAGCCAGAATAAGCAAGAAAAAAAAGAAAATAAGAGGGGTTTTTACCATTCCATTTATTTTAATCCGCCAATCATGTCCTCAGGTCGTACCCAAAGGTCAAACTGTTCGTTGGTTAATAAGCCAAGTCCAATAGCTGCTTCCCGGAGCGATTTATTCTCTTTTAACGCTGTTTTTGCAATTTTAGCCGCATTTTCATAGCCAATATGAGGATTAAGGGCCGTAACCAGCATCAGTGAGTTTTCAAGGTGTTTCTTGATGCCATCATAATTAGGCTCTATCCCGACCACACAATTTTTTGTAAAGGATACACAGGCATCTCCTATCAGGCGCGCCGATTGCAGAAAATTTGCGGCCATAACCGGTTTAAATACGTTCAGCTCATAATGTCCATTTGAGCCTCCTATACTGATCGTCACATCATTCCCCATCACCTGAGCTGCTACCATGGTCAGCGCTTCGTTCTGAGTTGGATTTACTTTTCCGGGCATAATTGAGGAGCCGGGCTCATTATCCGGAATATGAATTTCACCGATACCCGAGCGTGGTCCAGAAGCCAATAGCCTGATGTCATTCGCTATTTTCATCAAAGAAACAGCTAGTTGTTTCAATGCGCCATGAGTTTCAACTATTGCATCATGGGCCGCCAATGCTTCAAATTTGTTCTCTGCGGTGATGAAAGGCAGCTTAGTAAATTGGACAATGTAAGCAGCCACGCTGACATCATAACCTTTTGGAGTATTAATGCCTGTACCTACAGCAGTTCCACCCAATGCTAATTCGGATAGGTGATCTAAGGTATTTCTCAACGCTTTTAATCCATGATTTAACTGCGAAACATATCCTGAAAACTCCTGCCCTAAAGTTAGTGGAGTTGCATCCATTAAATGGGTACGGCCAATTTTAACTACCTCCTTAAATTTCTCTGCTTTAAGGTGAAGGGAATCACGTAGCATCTCAACACCGGGAATGGTATTTTCAATCACCATCTTGTAGGCGGCAATATGCATGGCAGTAGGATAAGTATCGTTTGAAGATTGCGATTTATTCACATCATCGTTGGGGTGAATGAAAGTTTTACCTTCTCCAAGCTTGTTACCCTGAAGCACATGCGCCCGATTAGCAATTACTTCATTGACATTCATATTGGATTGGGTACCTGAACCTGTTTGCCAGATAACCAGAGGGAATTCTGAGGAAAGTTTTCCCTCCAAGATTTCATCACAAACCTGTGCGATTAAATCCCGCTTTTCAACGGATAGGATACCGCTATCAGCATTGGTGTAAGCCGCTGCTTTTTTAAGATAGGCAAAAGCATCGATAATTTCCTTTGGCATGGAAGCCTCCGGCCCAATCTTAAAATTATTTCTGGATCGCTCAGTTTGGGCGCCCCAATATTTATCTGCGGGCACTTTTACTTCGCCCATGGTATCATGTTCTATTCTGTAAGTCATTGCACAGGTTTTTATTATCCAGCAAATTTAGATTTTTTAGCTTGATTAAGGGGCAAATATTTAGATTTTAGCTTCCAAATTGTAAGAATCTGAACAATTTTTACCCCTTTGTTAAAAACTCTTTTCCCACCTTATTTATAATAATTTCTAATTTTCGACACTTAACCTATACAAAGTACGCTACATGTTCAATTATCTTGCTAACAGTCTTCTATTTTTTGTGTTTCTTGTTCTGGTACAAGCCTGTCATTCAGACCCTTCAGAAAAAAGAAGGGATAAAATTCTAAAAAAAGAGGTACCGGATAGCGTTGTTCTTTTTTATAACCCCAAAAAAGCAGATAAAAGGATTGATGAAATTGTGACAAACCTTCACAGGAAATCAGGATTTAATGGCAACGTGCTGGTAGCGAAGAACGGAAAGATTATTTATGAAAGAGCCATTGGCTGGGCTGATCATCTTCATCGCGATAGTTTAAAGATTAATTCAGTTTTTGAGCTCGCCTCCGTCTCCAAACCATTTACCTCTACCGCTATTATGATACTTGTGGAGGACGGTAAGTTAAAGCTAAATCAGAATGTGAAGGAGTTTTACCCTGATTTTCCATACGATAGTATTACCGTTGAGCTTCTCCTTACCCATAAATCGGGCGTGATGAATTATGTTTATTTTGTAGACGATTTATGGAAAGCACAAAAGAAAAATGAACGTCCGGGAATTACCAATCAGGATGTGATGAAGCTAATTGCCGAACACAAACCTAATCCATATTCTAAACCAAACAGAAGATTCCATTATAATAATTCGAATTATATGGTTCTGGCTGCAATTATTGAAAAGGTTAGCGGCCAAAAATATTCTCAGTTTATGGCCGAGAATATCTTTAAACCAATCGGAATGAAAAATACAGCCGTGTATTCCAAGGCTGAGTTCGATAAAATTCCTGTAGATGTTGTCGGTCATGACCGAAACTGGCGCCGGTCGGTAGCCCAAAACTTCCTGGATGGGCCTGTTGGAGATAAAGGAGTATACAGCACGATTCATGACTTGTATTTATTCGACAGAGCCATGAGAAAAGGGAAATTATTGAAGCCCGAGACTATGGATTTAGTCTATGCACCTCATAATTTAATGCAAAAAGGACATTTCAACTATGGTTATGGATGGCGGACCTTTGAAAATGGGAAAAACAAAGTAGTATATCATACCGGTTGGTGGCATGGATTCAGGAACATCTATCTAAGGCAGCTGAATAAAGATATTACCCTTATACTCTTAACCAATCTGACCAATGGTAGCTTACTCAAACTGGATGAACTCTACAAGGCGGCAGGTATGCCCATTGTGAGGAGAAGTGCCTATTCAGGAAATGGACAAAGTTCGGTTTCGGATGATGAAGATTAACTCAACCCTTCAGATCACTTAATCCATTTGGGTTAAATAACTCTAATTGCCAAATATTATGGTAATTTGTATATATGGAATTGAAGGAAACAATATTTATCATTGACGATGACCCAATCCAACAGCGCATTGCACAAATTATAATTTCAAAGTATAATTTGTTTGATACCTGCTTTGGTTTTACAGAAGCTCAAAAAGCATTAGATTTTATGCAAGAAAACATAAACCAAGAGGAACTACTTCCTGATACCATTATACTTGATTTAAATATGCCTCTGGTTGATGGCTGGGACTTTTTAAACAGCTTTGAAATTCTTGTTAAGAACCTCAGAAAACGTATTAAGTTGTTTATCGTCTCTTCATCCGTTGATGAAAAAGATCGCATTCGTTCAAAATCTTACCCGGTGGTTCAGGGTTTCATTTCCAAGCCATTATCGGCAGAAATAATCAGGTCTATTAAATAGAAAGCAAAATTATATAAATCATGTTTGATCAATTAATGCAAGCCAAGCAAAAGGCTGAAGAAATAAAGAAATGATTAGATCTAATTTCTGTTTCTGCCGAGGTAGAAGGAGGTAAAATTAAAGTTAATTCCACTGCCAATAAACAAATTACTGCTATTTCAATAGAACCTGAGTTTTTACGTTCAGCCGATCATGAAGAAATAGAAGAACTTCTGGTAGCTGCTGTCAACAAAGCACTAACACTTGCAGATCAGGTTAGCCAAACAGAAATGCAGGCACTTACCCGGGATATGATGGGAGGCCTTGGAAATCTTTTCGGTAAATAATTGATTATATTCAGACCATGGGTTTATCCCAAGTTCGATTCTCTCAATTCCGCAATGGGCCTAACTAACCTGAGTTCGATCTATGAAAGATAAAGAAATACCCATATCCTGGTTCTCATGCCGCTCCGGAGGCGTATGGTTGGC
>VGGW01000179.1 GCA_016868395.1 Bacteroidota bacterium
AATCTACCTCATGACTATATCGTATCACCTTGGGAAACCATGAAGCTTGGGGATGGTACAATCATCGAAGGCGGAATCATTAATCTTCCTGCAATTTTTATCGTATGTGTATTATCCTTAGTATTAATTCGGGGGACACAAGAATCGGCGACTATGAACAACATACTCGTCATTCTTAAGGTATCGGTAGTATTGATGTTTATTACTTTAGGCTGGAGCCATATTAACACCGAGAACTATTTTCCTTATATTCCTGAGAATACCGGTAAATTTGAAAATTTTGGATGGACGGGTATTTCGACGGGTGCGGCTGTAGTATTTTTTGCTTTTATTGGATTCGATGCTGTTTCAACAGCAGCTCAGGAAGCAAAAAATCCTCAAAAAGGAATGCCGGTTGGCATCCTTGGATCTCTGATTGTTTGTACGATTCTTTACATACTATTCGCACATGTGATGACCGGTCTGGTTAATTACAAAGACTTTGTCGGCGATGCAAAACCTGCTGCAACAGCTTTTGCCATGACAGGATATACCTTCCTGCAGGATGCCTTAATAATTGCGATCCTGGCTGGTTATACCTCCGTGATATTAGTGATGCTGATGGGACAATCCCGTGTTTTTTATACCATGGCTAAAGATGGTCTTTTACCCAAATTCTTTTCATCAGTACATCATAAATACCATACCCCATGGAAAACTAATTTATTTTTTCTGGTATTTATAAGCCTTTTTGCCGGACTCGTTCCGGTATCAGATCTGGGACATATGGTTAGTATCGGTACTTTATTTGCATTCACTCTAGTATGTATTGGTATCATGGTACTGCGTACTTCGTTACCTAATGCCGTCCGACCATTCAGAACGCCATTTGTTCCTTTCGTGCCTGCAATGGGGATAATGGTATGTCTTTATCTGATGTACTCTTTACCTAAAGAAAGTTGGATTCGACTATTTATCTGGATGGCCTTGGGAGTGGTCGTGTATTTTATTTATGGTAAAAAACACAGTAAAGTGCGGGAGCTACGGGATGGTAAAATTATTGAGAAAGAACGGGAATAAATTCCAAATTTAAATGTAAAAAGGTTTCAGGTCATTGCCTGAAACCTTTTTACATTATATCAAATCATAAGTCATAAAAACAGGAAATTAAAGCCATGGATAATTTCAATTTCAAGCAAATCCTTTCAGTGACAATGACCTTGTTCGCAATTATAGATATTCTCGGTTGAACCCCGGTGGTGATCTCTTTGAGAAATAAAGTTGGACATATCCAGTCTGAAAAAGCTTCCATAGTTGCTCTTTTAATCATGATATTATTCCTTTTTGTCGAAGATGAAATGTTGAAAATAATAGGTCTTGATATTTCCTCATTTGCCATTGCAGGTTCCGTGGTAATTTTTATTATCGCCATGGAGATGATATTAGGAATCAACTTTTTTAAGGAAGAAGTGCCTGAAAGCGCCTCAATTGTTCCGCTTGCATTTCCTTTGATAGCCGGTTCAGGAACACTAACTACACTCCTATCTCTTAAATCAGAATATGAAACTCAGAATATAATTGTTGGAATTATTTTAAATATTACCTTTGTTTATCTCGTTCTGAAGAACACAATTTATATTGAAAAACTTCTTGGGAAAACCGGACTCAATATTATGCGAAAAGCTTTCGGAATTATCCTTTTAGCTATTTCAATAAAGCTTTTTAGAAACAATACAGGTCTTTAATTATTTTAAACTCAACAGGCGGAATTAATTTTTTAAGAGGCGAGCAACAAACATGGTGTCGGCTTTATTTTGATACCCCTTGATCAGGTCATAACCATCAAGTTGCATACCATGAATTTTTTGAAGCAGGCTAACAATTTCTTCATTTTCTTCTTTAAATACTGAACATGTGATATAAATCAGAGGTTTACCGGGTTTAAGGTACTTTATCACATTGGCTGCAATTAACAATTGCAGATTTTGAAATGATTTAATTTTAAATTCCTCAAACTGACAGATTATTTCAGGGGTCCTACCCCAGGTTCCTGAGCCCGTACAGGGTGCATCCAGGATAATTCCGTCGAATTCATAATCATGAATCTCAGGATCGGGATTCATTGTAAGATCGATTACTTTTTTTTGATAAGTCCTGAGCCCAGCCGCGATGAAGCGTTCATCCAAATTATTTAAGACACTCTCACGAATATCTGAAACCAACAACTTAATATCAGGTTGCTCGGAAAACAAAAGAAGTGATTTACCTCCTGAGGCTGCACAAGCATCCCACCAATATTCATAAGGGCTGGGTTTAAAAAATCTGGCCGTTTGTTGTGAAGACAAATCTTGTACTTCAAATAATTTAAGCGGAAAATTATAATCGGGAAAGATGGTATTCAAGTTAGTGCCATTCGGCAGGGCTAAGGTATATTCACCAATTGGATGATAATCAACACCACTTTCTTCCAGTATTTCTAAAACCGTGGAAAGCGCCGGAGGATATACTCGGATGAATAAATCAGGCTGAATAAAAAATGATTGAAGAAAAGCGGAAAGGTCAACCTCTTGAGACAAATGATTGTAATAGGGAAAAACATCGCTAAGAATCAAACCTTCATTCATTGAAGCATAGTTAATTTTTGCTTCCAATGTCCAAAGGATCTTATCGTTCAAATCGGGACGAAAATGATTAAGAAAAGGATTATCTACCCTAGTACAAAGGAATTCGGCCAGAAATAACCGTTGTTCAATGGATTTGGAAGGGACTGCCTTTCCTAATCGGTGATAATTATAAATTAATCTGGAAGCTGAGCGGCGATCATTGGAACCCATTTGCTTATTTCTCTTAAAGAAATCGGGAAGGAACTTGTTCAGAGGTCGATCAGCAGAAAATGACTCAAGCACCTTCAGGAATGTCCTCAATTGTTGCTCTGCTCTCATTTCACAACCTGAAGTTCAAAATTCTGGTATTTTAACATCATTAAAGTGCTATTTCTATACCCCAATTTCACATCCTTTACAAAATAGAACTCATTATGAAGACCGCTGTAAGGTTCTTTTATTACATAATTCGGATATAGTTTGCCATACTTTTTAAGCAATAACCCAAAATAATAAGCAGTATCAAAACCTTTAAAAGAGTATTCAGATGGTTCCAGCCCAAATTCGTCGCGATATCTGGCAATAAAATTTTTCACATTTTGGTCATTATAATTGACAAAATAAGAGGCTGTAATACGTGTATTTAAACTCTGCATCCTCGAAGGGCTAAGATATTTTGCCTTCATCCAGTCTGGATGCCCAAATAATTCAATCCGATATTTTTGATCTTTTAATTTAACTAATTTATCAACGGCTTGAATCAAAAAGGTTCTGTCTGATGATGTGATCATGATCAGATTATTCTTGGTGGCACTTAAATAGTTTTCAATGCCAATGACATTTGGTCTTTCAATTAATCGAAACTTTGTTCCTGAAAATTCATTGAGATAACGCTTTATATGATTAGAAAACTTTGCATCTACTGTTCTTTGGGTATTAACTAATGTAAGTTGAACCAGTTCCGGTTGATACTCCCTACTGATAAAATCAGCAATTTTTTTAGCATGTTGATCAATTGAATTATTAATACTAAGTAATAAAGAATCATTTAATCCTGAAGGGAGCGATGCCGCCAAAGGTGAAACCTGAATAATTTTGCTTAAATCAGAAAATTCAGAAAATATCTTGATTTCTTCAGGGAAAACAGGGCCTACGATTAAGTCCTGCCGTTTAACTGATTCTGCCATGGCAAGATTAACAATCTGTGTCTCCTGATTTTGTGTATCAAAAACATGTAAATTATAATTATGACCTTCCGCGCTAATTGAATCAAGTCCAAGCTTAAAACCCTGGTAATAATCAATCGCCAAATCTGCCTTGCTGAGATCCGATTTCTTAGTAGTTTTTAGATTGAGATGATTTAACTGAAATGGTAATAAAAGAACAATTGAATGATCCATGTCGATTTTAACCGGCTCCTCAACTTTTGATGTTGCCATCTTTACCGGCTCCGGACCTGCAAGCGGCTGAACAGGAACAATTTTCCTGGAGCAAGCAGAAATAAAGAAAAGGAAACTAAGTAAATAAAGACAATTATTCCCATTCAATCGTGGCGGGCGGTTTGGAACTAATATCATACACAACTCGGTTAATTCCCTTTACATTATTAATAATTTCATTAGAAATTTTTGCTAGAAGTTCGTAAGGTAGATGGCTCCAATCTGCTGTCATACCATCAACAGAACTCACAGCTCTCAAACAAATGACGTGTTCATAGGTACGCTCATCACCCATTACCCCTACAGATTGAACCGGCAGGAAGATAGCCCCGGCTTGCCAGACCTTGTCATACCAGCCGGAAGACTTTAAGTTACTAATATAAATTGCATCGGCTTCCTGCAGAATTTCTACCTTCTTTGGTGTAATATCATCCAGGATACGAATTGCAAGGCCCGGTCCGGGGAAAGGATGCCTCCCCAAAAGAGAAGAATCCATACCTAAGGTTTTTCCTACCCTCCTCACTTCATCTTTAAATAGTGTATTTAAGGGTTCTACCACCTTGAGTTTCATAAAATCGGGCAATCCACCTACATTATGATGGGATTTTATAGTTGCAGAGGGACCTTTGACCGATACCGATTCAATAACATCGGGATAGATCGTACCCTGACCGAGCCATTTTACATCTTGTACATCATGCGCCGCATCATCAAAAACCTCAATAAAAACGCGTCCAATAGTCTTTCTCTTGGTTTCAGGGTCTTTTATACCGGCAAGTTGACTCAGAAATCGATCACCGGCTCTAACACCCCGAACATTCAGCCCCATATGCTGGTATGAATCCAGTACCTGTTCAAATTCATCTTTACGTAACAAGCCATTATCTACAAAAATACAATGCAGATTCTTCCCAATTGCCTGATGTAATAAAACAGCCGCAACAGATGAGTCTACCCCGCCAGACAAACCGAGAATAACTTTATCATTTCCTAATTTCTCTTTTAATGAGGTAATAGTCGTCTCGATAAATGCATCCGGAGTCCAGCTCTGGGCACAGCGACAAATACCTACCAGAAAATTTTCCAGAAGTTTTTTGCCGTCGGTGCTATGAGTCACTTCGGGATGAAATTGTATCCCGTAAACTTGGGTATTTTTAATATGATAGGCCGCAACTTTTACTGAATCCGTACTGGCAATAATTTCAAAATTATCCGGAATCGAAGCAATGGTATCAGCATGTGACATCCATGTTTGGGAACCTTTCGGAACATCCTTAAACAATGGATGATCATGATCAATAAAGTCAAGGCAAGCTCTTCCATATTCTCGGGTAGAAGATGCTTTTACCTCCCCTCCAGAGCTTTGGGCAATATACTGAGCGCCGTAACAAACTCCAAGAATAGGAAATTTATTTTGTAACTCTCGGAAATTAAATTGCGGTGCATCGGGTTGTCTTACTGAATAGGGACTGCCGGAAAGAATGATACCCTTAACGGAGGAGTCAAACTCCGGAAGATGATTAAATGGGTGTATCTCACAGTATACGTTTAGCTCTCTGACTCTTCGAGCAATAAGCTGAGTGTATTGCGATCCAAAGTCAAGAATGATGATTTTTTCTTGCATGGGTAAAGATAACTTTTTTTGAGCTGAGGCTAAAAGTTTTATACATGCTTTTCGTGTATAAATACTAATCTAATTAAATTA
>VGGW01000180.1 GCA_016868395.1 Bacteroidota bacterium
TCCACACCCGGCAGCATTCTGTACCCTGCAAGGCAAAACACTAAAAATATTCAGTGCCGCATTTGAAGAAATCCTGGTGGATGATACGCCGGGGAGTGTTTTGACCGATCATAAAACCTATCTTAAATTTGCTTGTCGCGATGGCCTGATTTCGGTAAAGGATTTACAACTTGAGGGAAAGAAAAGAATGAAAGTGGATGAGTTTCTGAGAGGCATAAGACTATAATTTGACCTGAGTTCGATAAAAAACTCCGCTGGCGCATGCGTGTACCTCCAAATTATTCACATAACCCGTGGCACACCTACACCGCTATTGCCGGACTGCCCTTCCCAATGAAATTCTGCAGCAGCTAAACTAAACCTTGCCAAAGGAGGTATCTTCCGGCTATGGATTATCTGAAATAAGATACAATTACTTGCCGCAAATACTTCGGAGGAAAGGACTGAATTAAGCTGTAAAATACAGGTTTTGCTTAATAAAAAAATAATTGTCATTCCGGAGCCTAACTAAAAAAGCGTTTTACCTTAATCTTACTTGTATAGAACCAGGGTGAATTCAGCACAAATTTTTAAAGCAAATTCAACTTTTCATTCAAAAATCTCGAGACTTCATTAAAATACCTTTTGTTATTATACCCCATTACCCATTGAATTCCTCTGGTCGCATTGGTTAAAAACACCTCATCAGCTTCATTCAAAATATCAGGATTTATCTGTGCCTCAATTAGTTCAATATTATTTTCTTTGGCCAGCCGCATCACCACCTGACGCATGACTCCTGCAATGCAGCCTTCATTCAATGCAGGCGTATACAATTTACGGTCATAAACCATAAAGACATTGCTACTCATAGACTCGCAAAGAAATCCATGCTGATTGAGAATCAGCACTTCATCCAATGCGTTCTTGTTTTTGAATATGCCCGATAGGACATAAACTAAGGCATTACTCGTTTTTAGATTGGATAAGGAATTTATAGACTTGGGGATTTCATCATAAACATCGATTATAAGGCCCGTGTTATTTAGAACATACTGACTTTCACCCAGTTTTTGAGCTTCAAGCAAATAGCCAAACTTGTTCGAAACAGGACTATACAAACCCTCTGAATCACGAAAAACTGTTAACCTAATCCTGGCGTCGGGACCGATTCTGTTTCTTCTGACTAAGTCTTCAACCTTTTCACGTAAAAACCAGATATCAATTAGTGAAAAATTGTCAAACTTCAGGAGCTTCATACCCTTTTGAATCCGGTCAATGTGCATTTCCGGAAACTTCAATTTACCCTTTATGAATCTCATCGATTCAAAAAGTCCATCACCATATCTAAAACCACGATTAGTTGATTTAAATATCGGCTCATTGGCAGGAACAATGTTCCCATTAAAATCTATATACTCTAAACTCATACTTACACTTTAACGTAATTACGCCACTTCTCAAGCACCGTACTAAAATCAGCAGGTAAGGCTGTTTCAAAATGAATAAACTTACGGGTAGTCGGATGAAAGAATCCTAATGACTGTGCATGAAGGGCTTGTCTGGGCATTAGTTCAAAACAATTTTCCACAAACTGCCTGTATTTATTAAAAATTGTACCCTTCAGAATTCGGTCACCTCCATAGGCACTATCATTGAACAAAGGATGACCAATATGTTTCATATGAGCCCTGATCTGATGTGTTCGACCTGTTTCCAGCTCACACTCAATAAGAGTCACATAATTAAATCGTTCGAGAACCTTGTAATGAGTAACTGACCATTTGCCCTTTTCTTCATCATCATAAACAGCCATCACTTTACGGTCTTTTACGCTTCGACCGATGTATCCTTTGACCGTCCCATCTTCTTTTAAATCTCCCCAAACAAGAGCAATATATTTACGAGTGATACTATGATCATAGAACTGTTTGGCTAGAAAAGTGATTGCCCAGTCGTTCTTACTTACGAGTAGAAGTCCGGAAGTATCCTTATCAATCCTATGTACCAAACCCGACCGACCTTCATTACCGGGCATTTGAGGCGATTGTTGAGCGTGATAGACCAAAGCATTAACCAGGGTACCGCTGTAATTATTGAAACCAGGATGAACAACCATTCCTGCAGCCTTATTGACGATGATCAGGTCATCATCCTCATAAACGATGTCAATGGGAATATTTTCCGGGTAAACTTCAGTATCGCGGGGTGGATGCGGTAATACCACTGAAATAATATCAAATGGTTTTACCTTATAGCTGGCCTTTACAGGCTTATCATTTACTAAAACATTTCCTGCATCAATGGCATTTTGTATCCTATTTCGAGAGGTATTTTCAGTACGTATAATCAAGAATTTGTCAAGCCTTAACAGTGACTGCCCCTTATCCACAATGATTCGGAGGTGTTCATATGATTCCTGATCTTCTAAGTCCGGATTTTCTTCTCTCATGCTACAAAATTAAATCTTTGGAGGGAATCCAAGGTATAAACCTTCAGGGATATTCTTAATCTGACTAAATTGATGAATTAAAATCCATAAATAATCAATTTTAACCTGAAGACCTTAACTTTATGTCGAAATCATTACTATTCATCGAATGAAAAAGCAACTTAGCTTCCTGTTAATTTTGAATGGCATACTTTTCGCAATACCCATAATCTCCTATAGTCAAAGTGAGGTCTCCGGACTTATCAAATCAAATCCGGCAGATGCTACAAAACTAGCCCAAGCCTATTTAAAACCTCTTTTTAAAGGTTTGGGCATGGGGTTAAACTCCGGTTGGAACAATACAGCCCACTCCAAGAACTTACTCAGGTTTGATCTTCGTATTGGGATAAGTGCCGCTGTTGTCCCTCAACCGGATGAAAGCTTTGATCTAAGCAAATTAGGCTTATCCAATCATATCAGGCCTGCAAATCCGTCGCAATCCCTAACTCCTACACTTTCAGGCTCAAAAGATAATGTGGCCAGACTAAGCGTTTATGATTCAAATAATCAAGCGCTAGAATCCTTCAATATGCCGGGAGGTACAGGAGTTGGACTAATCCCTACTCCGCAGCTTCAAGGTTCAATTGGACTATCAAGAGGAATTGAATTAAGTGTCAGAGCGATGCCAACTGTTCAAATGGGAAGCAATTTTGGATCCATTGGAATGTTTGGTGCCGGATTAAAAGTTGAATTGATCCCTATGATTTCGGGCATGGCGGATAAAATTCTTCCATTGGATATTGCTCTGGCTGCAGGATACACGCGATTAAGCTATGAATTACCTCTGAATGTGTCTGCGCCTTCAAATGCATTACCTTCTTCTCCTAATCAACCAAACAATTTCTCAAACCAAAGAATGGAAGCCCAATTTTCAGGTATCAATACCGAACTGATAATTTCTAAGAGGATACTTCTTTTTACTCCTTTTGTAAGTTTAGGATATCAAACTGCAAAAACAAATGCGTGTATGAAAGGAAACTATCCTATAGTTGATGGGCTAAGCCCCCTCGGCCAGAGAACATATTCCGTTTTTTCAGATCCAATAACTATCAAGCAAACTGACATTAATGGATTCAGAACTACTATTGGATTTCAATTGAATCTGGCCTTTTTCAGAATTTTTGGTTCCTACAGCATGGCGGAATATAATTCGTTTAATGGCGGAATTGGTTTAGGACTAGGAAAATAATTGCATATTATAAACGCTATTTAGAAAACCGAATTTAGTGTATTTAAAAATACGGGTATTTTAAACAAGCTTTTCACTGAAAAAAATCTAAAACACCTATAAAAAGGTAATTAAAAAACCGTGTTCGGATAATTGAAAATTATAAAAGCCCTGTCTAACAAACAGGGCTTTTTAAAGGATTATCAACGCAATTACGCTGTGTTTCAGCCGCAAAACCTACAACCTTAATCCTTTGAGGTTGTCCGTTACTTACCCGCAGTTGTGCCTCTATATTACTCACAAAAATACTATTTTAAATTGTCTAATATCCTTTTATACTGACTTTCAAAGTCCTCAAATCTGTGAGGAGTTTCTATAAGAACGCTAAAGGATGGCTTAGTTAAAATCGTAGTTAACACAATATCACCTCCAATACCTACTTTATGTGTATTAACATCTAAGCTATCAGCATGCAGTTGTTTTAACGATTTAATAACTATTTCCCTTGCATTCAGCGTTTCATCCTTAAAAATAGATTGCTTGATGTTTTCATCCGCTATATCTGGGTGCATTATTAAGCTACCTTCGGAAATGTCTTTTTCAGTTAAATTGTAAATTCTTAATTCATTTAAGTTTGGCGAACTCCTCTGCCGTGACCCTGAAAATACTGCCATGACGGATACCCGGCGGCATGCTGATCTGATCAGATACATCGGTCCAAGTCTTCAAGTCAGCTGACATAACGGCGCCGTACTTGTGTTCAGTATATTTATCAAAAAAAACAAGCCATTTGCCAGCTGTCTTAAGTGTTGTAGGCCCCTCGGCCCAGTAACGGCCCGTGATCGGTTCTCCGGCCTTCGTATACGGCCCGGTGAGCGTTTCGCTATAGGCTATTTTCAGGTTTTTCTGCGGAGGAGTGGGCGTTTCGTCCTTCAGGAACATGATATAACGCCCGGCATCTTTCACAATTGTGGCATCGATTGAATTAAAGCCGGGCTCATAGAGCAGTTTCGTTTCTGTAAAAGATTTAAAATCCTTTGTAGTGGTATAATACAGCCTGTGATTGTATGCACTTTCTGCGGTGCTCTGTGTTTCGGGAAATTTTCCGGTAACAGTGGTGGCCCAGTAGATCATATAGGTCTTACTTTGATCGTCATAAGTGATTTCGGGAGCCCAGCAGTTACGTGCCGCCGCCTCTTTCGCCATTACAGGGATGAACTGCTGCTCAGACCAGCTGACAAGGTCTTTCGAACTGGCATACCCTATTCCTTTATCATTCCAGCTCACTGTCCAGACCATATGGAAAAGACCATCTGCCCCGCGAATGATGCAAGGATCGCGCATCAGTTTGTCTTTGCTCACTACCGGCGTCAGGAAAGACGCATCGTTTTTCAGAGCCAGCCATTTATAGCCGTCTTCACTGTATGCCAGATGCAGCCCGTCCTCTCCGTTTCCTTTAAAATAACTGAAAAGATATACTTCCTTAGGGCTCTGGGCAAGTGCATTAAAAGAAAATGCAAGGGTCAAGATTGCAGAGATAAACAGCCTGATCATTTTAATTTATGTTAGTTAAAGCTTTAGTTGTGTAAAGGTATAAATATAAAAAGCCGATCTGATTAATTTACATTTGCTTCAAACTATACTGATCTGCCATTGTTTAATCCTGGTTAAGGGGAGTAAATTATAAAACCATTTTACAGATTTCTGAATGATCTTAATTGTTGATGATAAGCCGGAGAACCTGTTTGCTCTGAGAAAAATACTAGAATTAAATGATTTTCAGACAGATACGGCATTATCGGGCGAGGAGGCGCTGAAAAAAATACTTAAGAACACTTATGAACTGATCATTCTCGATGTACAGATACCCTATGGATGATTAAGGCGCAAGATTTAACTAATGAATGGCTAACAAAAGAGGATGTAGAGGAAATCATCAAATTGAACACTTACGGGATTAGTGCTGTATTTGATATTCTTTTAGGCAAAAAGGGGTCAATTCAAGAGTTAGAGGAGGGAGTATCTACCAATATCAAACACCTTAAAGAGCTTCTACGTTCCTATAATTGA
>VGGW01000181.1 GCA_016868395.1 Bacteroidota bacterium
GCTAGAAGGAACTTTCAAGGAGGGATTCCCTGAGGGAGAAGCTACAGTCACGCTACCCAATGGAAAAAAGTACCTCATCGAGGTGGTCAACCGAATACTAATCCGTAGTCAATTGATCCATCCTGTGGATCCAAGAAGGAGTCCATTTCGAAATCCAAATTCAGAACCATTGGTTGACTCACTTCCAGAAACCGAATTTTTTCCAGGGTTTTTTGCATCATTCAATCCTTCCACTACTCCACCACCACCCATGAAATCCACTTCAGCCATCCTTCGCTTTGCCTCTAGAATTAATGCTTCTGTTCCTTCTCGCATTGTGAAGGCTGATCTTTCCTCCTTTGGGAGAAGCGGCTGGGTTAGTATCCAATTCGAATACGAGGGTAACAGCCATTCCTACCGAGTTCCCTTCACGAGACCTTACACTAATCAGGCAAGGGGCGAATTTGCAAATCTGCTCAACTTGAATCAAAGTCGCTCGGATAACAACCTTGTCTTCCAAGAGTTCATTGCCCGGGCCACCGCCAATTACACCGTGTACCCGCAGATTGAGGTGGAGTGTCTGATTGCGCTTTCGGTGTAAAAATAAATTTAAGAATCTAAAAGTCGATCAATCCCTTCCTCTGTAAATGCATCCCCAATTACCATTAAAATGCTTGTGTTACTCATGTTTAAAAATAGCATGGCATTGGATTCGAGTGTGTATTTAGTGGTAAACATGGGGTCCTCATCTTCGATTACATAAGATAAGTCCTGCTCTTCCATTTGAATACCAGATACTTTTGAAAAGACCATCCTTAGCCAAATCTTGCCTTCTTTTTCAAAAAGTAAAATCTCCTCAAGTTCAGGCTTTAACGCATCCTCAAACTCTAGGCTAAGTTCCGGTAAAAGATCGTAAGTATCCTGCATGGAGGGTATTTAATTAGTGAACATTCTGTACTCTGTAATCAAAGGTTTAAGCAAGGCTATGGCTTCTTTTTTACTTTCCCCCTCCAAGAAAACCTCTGCATTGATCAAAGAGGAAACATCCCCTTCAAAAGTCTGAGGTAAAGGAATGACTTTCAATTCTTTTGGCGAAATAACCACTGACTTCAAAAAAGAGTGTAAGCTATGTCCAAGTATTTCCTCTCCTTTACACAATTTCAAACATTTTTTGTCTCGGTTGTTTTTGAAACAAACCAATAAAAGGCTATCCGACTTTGCATAAAATATATTACTGATCGAATCATTTAACCCACGGATTTGCTCTCTCTTATTTACATCTAGTTGCTGAAGGAGGTTCCCATTGATTTTTTTGACTAATCCATTTTTAAGTACAATGAAAAGCGAATGGTCGGGTAAATCTAAATTTACACTGACTTGAAAAGTCACTCCGTCTTGGATTCCATCTTTTTTTTCAATGGCATTTTCCCATACGCATAGTACCGGCATTGCCTCTGTAGGACGCTCCCTTCTATGAAACAGCCTGCCATGGGTAGCAATGTCTTGACTAAATTTTGCACTTAGTTTTGATTTGAACCAGTCTTTATTAAAAAAGCCAAGGGGTCTAATCCCTCCCAAAAGGTTGAGGTATGGGACTATGGCAAGTCCATTGTCCTCAAAATTTCGTTCGTGAAGACCATTTTCTTGAATAAATTCCAAAACTGCAAGTACCGCTTCTCTATGCCTAGCAATTTTTGACTGGCCAAAACTCTTGGTTCGGAAGGACAAATTTTTGAAAAAGATTTTTGTTAGCTCATATTTATCAGCCCTTCCATCCTCTACTGTCATATAAAAGGACCACCATAATCCCGATAAGGGATAATCCATCAACTCAGCCTGAGAAGATTTGGTCATCAACCAATGGTTTTTGATATAGCTCGTCGTGGAGCTATTGTTTGGGGGATTATGAATTTCTGGCCACATTTTATGAACTAGCGGATAAAGCTCGTTATGCGCTAGGTAGTTCCAAAAATCAATATCTGAGGCTTGCCTCCTAGTTAAAAAAGAGAATGCTTCATACACTAGTCGTCCTCTTTCAAAGTCAGAATCTGCCTGAAGGATTTCTTGTAGCTTAGCATTTGATAGGGCATCAAATGCTAACTCCTCCGTAACTTCTTCAAAGTTATCGGCAAATGAAAACTTCTTTTTATCGAAATAGGCATAGGTAGTTGCCCCTGACTCCAATTGAACATAGAGTTCCGTGCTAAATCCTTCCTTATATTTTCTCTGCTTCATGCTATTTGGTTAAAGCTTCTAATTCCTGAACTACTCGAGAATTTGGTTTCTGTAAAATTTTGTCCACCAGTACAGGGATGTCGGAGGGTTCAGGAAACTCCAGGCCTAACAAAGAGTCACATTGTTCTTTTAAGGCGCGAAACCAGGCCTTTTCTCCATAGGCCTCTTCATTTTCTTCATTTAAGTGGTGCAGGGCATGTGTCAGTGCTGGGGCCACAAGGATTGAAATAAGCATGTGTCCAAAATTTGGGCTATTGTTCAATCTTTGAAATTTATCTAAATCACTTTTAGGAACTTTTATGAAAACAGCGTTTTTATTCAGTTCATAGCGGGTAAACTCATCAGTAGTGTTTTCGATAATTTTAATAAAATCGGAAACGCCAAGCCGCAATGCATCTACATCAATACTATGGGTATCCAAAATTCCCATCACATCTCCTGCCTCAATTTGGAAAGTCTGGCCTAGAAGGTCTGGGGAAAAATTGGAAGAGGTAAAATCCGACAATTCTTCCACTGCGATAAGCAAGAGTTGGAGATCCACCTTATTTTTCAGATCCTCATCTGAAATTTCAAATGAAAGTTTGGTTCGATTACTAAAGAAAACTTTTCTGTAAATCGTGTAGGAACAATTCACCTCACACACCAATTGGATTTTATCCTTTCGCAAAAGGTCGAGCAAGTCAGCACCTAAATTAGTTAACTCATACTCAAAGCTAATGGTAGCTGAATTTTCCTGATGAGCTATTTTTCGCGAAACATCAGGTTTAAAATTGAAGTCGTTATCATCATCCAGTTTTAGGATAGGATGGGGATAGAGGTAATCGTTGGCCTTCATAAAATGTTAAATTAATTTTAACCGAATGGAATGTTTGTCGGAATCATCCAAAACAAATGTAAATTGGTTTCTTCCACTCAAGACTGGAACCTTAATTTCATTGGACTCCTCGGGTATTGGTATCCCATTTACTGCTAGCACTGGGATTTTATTATCCTTTCCGGCCTTTTCACTATCACCCCCCACTAAGACTTCAAAGCAGGCGTTTGGATCATTTTCCTTTCCTCTAAAAGAGGCTTGATACACCCACTGCCCCTCTAAATTCTTCTGCGCAAAGCAGCGCAAACCAAATATTTTCTTTTCGCCTCCCCCACCTTTCGTGGTACGCTTGACAGGCTTTATGCTCCTGCTTAGTTTTTCGAACGATTTATTTCTAGTTGCTTTATGATTTCCAGTATCGATTTGTAGAAATTCATTCAATTTAGAAAGGATGAGGGTAGCCCCAAGCTGAATTGAATAAAAGTCTTGGTAACATTTTGTAATGAACTCTTCTAAACTTTTTAATGCTTTTTTGCTTTCGGCATGTTTGGTGTTTTTTGCTGACCATTGATCATGCCGAGGATTTTCTAAGCGCTTTAACAATTGATTGCCATGACTGTCCTCGCAAACAAACACCCCTGCATATCCCATGTGCGGTGAATTTCCTCGCTTTCTATTGGATTCAATCAGCATGTTCGATTTTCTGAAATAAGAAATTGTTCCATTGAATTCAGGATACTTACACAAAGTGAGTGTCACTTGACCTAGATGAGGGATGGAAGCTGTAAATTTTTCTGCTTCATGCAGTTCCAGATAGGTTTCTATGGCTTGTCTGGGGTTGATGTTTTCCCCGGTTTTGTTGCCTTGGTAATCAGGCCAATGCGTACAGACTAGGTCGTAGACATTTGTGGAATCCACGAGTAGGCTGTTGATTTTTACCTCTAGTTTTTTGTTTAGAATGGCTAGCCAAAAACTTTTTAGGACCGCTTTGACAAATTGGATTTCTATTTCTAGCGAATTTTCCTCCCACACCCCAATGATTCCTAGGGTTGTTCCAGGTTCGGTTCTTGAAAAATTAGTATGCAATGGCCCAAGAGGTGGGGAGGTAGTGGGAAGAAAGTCCTCGTTACCAAAAAATCCTTTAAAGTAGTAGTTTTCGCCCCCAAATTGATGGGAGGCTAGCCTCGCAATTCCTTGGAATAAAGTTTCGCCCGTTTCGGCATGCAAAGAGGAGACCAAAATGGTCCGTAAGTAACTATTGCTAAAAAAGGCGGACTTCCCCATTCCTTTGGATCCACCCGAGGTATCGTCCTGTTTGTGGTTGATATTTCGAGAAAAGGCGAATGCATTGTAGGCTCTATCCTTTTGCATGCCTAGGGTATTGAAATCTGAAATTTTCAAAAAAGGCACTGAAATCGAATTTTTTTCGATCATGCTGACCATCTCATCCAGGACTTCTTGGTCTTCTGTGCCAAGGTGGGTGTCCTGATGGCAGGCTTTGACCCGGGCTTCAATATCAAATAGGGAGGCTAATGCTGCTTTATCCAAATCCCCATAGCGGAATTCAACCCGTACCGGCTTGGTGTCATCCAGTACGGCATCCAAGCTATTTTGTATGGATTCCCGCACGACGGAAGGAATTCTGAATTGATCAAAAACCTGGATATCGTTGTCTCGAATGCCTTGTTTTTCAATTCCCGCGCTGATAGTTTCAAATTTCCAATTCATTGGGAAGGGTCTAGGGTGGATTGGGTAAGCGTAAGTAACTTTTATTTATTCTTTTTCGGTTTAGAATTGATAACTCTTACCCGTGGATGTTTTGCAATGGAAACACAAAGTTTCAACTTAATTTGTTCTCTGTATTAAAAATTGCAAGCTTGTAGTTTACTTCATTTTTTCGTCACCCAACTAATCTCCTTTCATTTCCTCGTAAATGGACTGGGTCAATCCCAGAAAATCCTCTTCATCTATGGTGGTGTTGGGTTAAAAAAAATTGATGGTAAGGCTTGTATAAACTAAATTAAGGGTTTGTGAATGAAATAGGTCTAGGTGACTTATTCGGTATTCTAATCAAGTGAAATGGCATTGTATTCTTTTTCAGAGATGGGGAATTCGGGGTCGATAATTTTCACATCACTGAAATCTAAATTATAGAACCGATAAATTAAGAAGTCTATTTGATTTTCTAAAGGGCCAGTTTCCTTACCAATTAATTTATAATCAATTATTTGAGAAACGATATTTGAAATTTTTTTAATTGATTTCTCTAATGGCTTAATAATTGGTATAGCTAATAATGGTTCTTTATCAATTTGGAAATTGTGGCCTTGCATTTTTCCCTTATTTCGTAACCAATATTCAATCACTTTAGAATTTAATAACCCAGTCAAATACTTCATGTCTATCCGGTCAGTTTGGATTATATAAAATGTTGCCGAAACATAACAATCAAAATCGGTATAAGTAAAGGAAGGCCGATTAACACATTTTCTTTGTGCAATTATAGATTCTCCTCTAAAAAATCGTTCCTCCCGAGCTCTATGTAATCCATAAGGTTTATTATCTGATGTAATTACATCCCTAAATCTATCCAAATGTCTTTTTAGATTTGGATAAGGAAGCATTGAATTTGGATTTTTAAATTCAGACCC
>VGGW01000182.1 GCA_016868395.1 Bacteroidota bacterium
AACCGGGATTTGAATATTTCAGTGAAGGTGGAAGACACCGAAGCCTGTCCGCGTTACTCTTCCCTGACCATTGGTGGAATAACCGTTAAGGAATCACCCGACTGGCTGAAAGATAAACTGAATGCCATTGGTGTTCGCCCAATCAATAATGTGGTGGATGTCACTAATTTTGTGCTTCATGAACTCGGTCAGCCCTTGCATGCTTTTGATGCCGATGCCATTGAAGGCAATCAGGTGCTGGTGAAGAAATTACCTGAAGGCAGCATGTTCAGGACATTGGATGAGCTTGACCGTAAATTATCTGCCGATGATTTAATGATCTGTAATGCCCAGGAAGCCATGTGTATTGCAGGGGTATTTGGTGGAATTGCTTCCGGTGTAAAACCAAACACCACGAAAATATTTCTCGAAAGTGCCTGGTTTAATCCGGTATCGGTCAGAAAAACTTCGAAGCGTCATGGCTTAAAGACGGATGCTTCCTTCCGATTTGAGCGTGGAACTGATCCCGAAATGACTGTCATTGCCCTGAAACGGGCGGCATTGCTGATACAGGAACTTGCGGGCGGACAAATATCTTCGGAGATATCTGATATTTATCCGGTGGTAGCAGCACCGTTTTCTGTAGAAATTTCATTTAAAAATGTAAACCGATTGATCGGTAAAGTAATATCAAGCGATGAAATCAGAACGACACTGCTTGGATTAGGGATTGTGATCAAATCTGAAGATGCTCATGGAATGAAGCTGGAGGTTCCGGCTTATAAAGTTGATGTTACGCGTGAGGTTGATATCATTGAAGAAATTCTTAGGATTCATGGCTATGATAATGTAGAGATTCCCTCGCAAATCCGGGCCTCTCTGAATACAACCATCAAGCCTGATCAGGAAGTTCTACAAAATCAGATTGCTGATCTTTTAACCGCAAATGGATTTTTTGAAATTTTGAGTAATTCACTGACAAAAATGAATTATTGTTCCGAACCCGAATTAGCGGTCAGGGTTTTGAATCCATTGAGTAGTGATTTGGATGTCATGCGCCAAAATCTCCTGTTTTCCGGATTAGAGGCTGTACTTTACAATCAGAACCGCAGAAATTCTGACCTCAAACTCTATGAATTTGGAAAGGTATATCACCTGCTTGATTCAAAATACAAGGAAAATCAAAGACTTTCAATCTTATTAACCGGCTCAAAAAATACGGAAGTATGGAGTTCAAAATCTACTGAATTAGGATTTTATAATTTGAAATCGGCTGTCGATTTGATCATTAAAAAATTGAATGTAAAGGGTCTGACTACCCTGGAAAGCACTAATCCACACTTATCCTCCGGAATTTCTTATCAGAGAGGCACTAAACTAGTGGCTGACTTTGGTACGGTCTCTAAAGCATCTTTGAAAAAACTCGATATTGCTTCGGAGGTTTTTTATGCTGATTTAGACTGGGATTCTATTGTTCAGTCGGTTAAGAATAATAAAATAAGCTATTCGGAGGTTTCCAAATTTCCGTCGGTAAGGAGGGATCTTTCCATGTTGATCAATTCAGATGTTAGTTTTGAGCAGTTAAAGCAGATTGCCCAAAAGACGGAAAGAGGTCTATTGAAAGAAATAAATGTATTCGATGTTTATGTCGGAGATAAATTACCGGAGGGTAAGAAATCCTACGCCTTAAGTTTCATATTGCTGGATGAAGAAAAAACACTGACCGACAAGCAAATTGATGCCATCATACAGAGGTTAATTGTTAATTTTGAGAAAGAGGTAGGAGCAGAAATTAGGAATTAAGTTGTAGCTTGTAAGTTTTAAGTTGTAGGTTATAATTAATGGGTTGTATGCTGTAGGTAGATACACGCTTTAGTCTGCTGATCTTGAACATATATTTATTTTTGCCTTTATTCAATAATAGTTAATATATTAAAATTGAGGTAGTTTTTAATACTTATAACCCGCAACTTATAACTTAGCACTCAAATGACAGTTACAGATCAGCTTAGTAAGGTAATTGATAAAACCAGTAGGTTAATCGACTTATGTTCAGCCCTTCAGGAGGAGAATGATTTATTGAAAATGGAGAATAATGACTTAAAACGTACCCTGGAAAGTCGCGACCTGAAAAAAAATGAATTGGAAGAAAAGCTTCGTGCAATGACTCTAGCCCGTTCTTTAGAGGGTGTTCAGCCTGCTGAATTCGGATTGAATGAAAAAAGTCTTGACATAAAGCAAAAAATTACCGATTTTGTACGCGAAATAGATAAGTGTATTGTATTGCTGAAAAAGTAATACTTAGTGAACTAAGCTCAAATGGGAGAAATCTCCATAAAAATAAATATTGCTGACAGAGTTTACCCCTTAAAGGTAAATATTGAGGAAGAGGAAATAATCAGACGGGCAGCTAAAATAATTAATGATCGCATAAAGGAATATCAAGACAATTATGCGGTTCGTGATAAACAGGATTTGTTATCCATGTGTGTATTGCATTACGCCACAGCGACACTTAAAGCGGAGCGAAAGGTAGTTAATGAAGACACGGATGTAACAGAAAAGGTTCATCAATTAGACCAGCTGTTGACCGATTTTTTTTCTAAGTAGTATTATTCTTTATACATTAAGCAATAAAATTTAACCGCCGTTAGATTTTAAGTTTCACTATTTTAAGCTTTAAAACACAGCATCAGAAGGGTAAAAAAATCAATTGTTTGCAGTTGGTCTATCACTACCCTGACTAATGGCTGAGGCTTATACCATACATGAGGCTTGAAATTCTATGCGGTTTTTTATTTAAAAAAAGATGATGAACATATTACAAATTGTGCTCTATGTGTCGCTGGGTTTGGGTACCGGTATTTTGATTGGTCGCTTTCTACTCCGAAAATTATTCAAAAATCAGGAACTGGGTGCTCAAAATAAAGCTAAAAAGATTCTAAAGGATGCAGAAACAAACGCAGAAATTCTTAAGAAAGATAAGCTATTAGAAGCAAGGGAGAAATTTTTGCAGATGAAGGCGGAGCATGAGCAGGAAATCAATAACAAAAACAACACCATTAATCAAAGGGAGAATGCCATCAGGCAGAAAGAGCAGTCGATTAATCAAAAGTTAGAAAATGTAAGCAAGAAAGAAGAGGAATTGGCATTGGTTAAAGCAAACTTTGAAAAGCAAATTGAACTGGCTAAGAAGAAGCAGCAGGATGTTGATGCTTTGAAAAATCAACACATTCAGCAAATGGAAACGATTGCCGGCTTATCTGCTGAGGATGCCAGAAATCAGCTAATTGATTCGCTTCGTGAGGAAGCCCGTACCCAGGCTATGATCCAGATTAAAGATATTGTGGATGAGGCTAAACTAACAGCAAGCAAGGAAGCCAAAAAAGTGGTGATTCAAACCATCCAACGTACAGCTACTGAAAGTGCCATTGAGAACACCGTTTCTATTTTTAATATTGAGAATGATGAGATCAAAGGCCGGGTCATCGGTCGCGAAGGTCGTAATATCCGTGCACTGGAAGCAGCCACCGGAATCGAAATTATTGTTGATGATACTCCAGAGGCAATTATTCTCTCGGGATTTGATCCTGTAAGACGTGAAATAGCCCGTCTTGCACTCCACCGTCTGGTGACGGATGGTCGTATTCATCCTGCCAGAATCGAAGAGGTTGTTGCCAAGACCAAGAAGCAGATTGAGGATGAAATTGTTGAAATAGGAGAACGTACGGTTATTGATCTAGGCATTCATGGTCTTCACCCCGAATTAATCAGGATGGTAGGTAGAATGCGTTATCGTTCATCTTATGGTCAGAATTTACTTCAGCACTCCAGAGAGGTAGCGAATTTCTGCGCTACGATGGCCGCTGAATTGGGGCTGAATGTGAAGATGGCTAAACGTGCCGGACTCTTGCATGATATTGGTAAGGTTCCTGATGATAATCCGGAATTACCACACGCAATTTTAGGAATGCAGCTGGCAGAAAAATATAAGGAGCATCCTGAAGTTTGTAATGCGATAGGTGCCCATCACGATGAAGTTGAAATGACCTCGATGATTTCTCCGATTATTCAGGCTTGTGATGCCATCTCGGGTGCAAGGCCGGGCGCAAGAAGAGAGGTGGTTGAAAGTTATATCAGACGATTGAAAGAACTGGAGTCGCTTGCTTTGTCTTATCCTGGTGTTGAGAAAACTTTTGCCATTCAAGCCGGACGTGAACTCCGTGTTGTGGTAGAAAGCGAGCGGATCACTGATGCAGCAGCAGAGATTTTGGCGGCTGATATTTCCAATCGCATTCAAACAGAAATGACTTATCCCGGACAAATTAAAGTAACGGTTATACGTGAAACACGGTCGGTAGCTTACGCTAAGTAGTAGTAAGTTATAAGTTATAGGTTTTAAGTTATAGGTTTTAAGTTATAGGTTTTAAGTTGTAGGTGGTAAGTTATAGTTAGGGTGGTTTAATCAAAACTTTAATTCATAAATAATTAAGTTTAGAATATTAACGATATTTAAATTTATAACTCAATACTTACAACTTATAACTCCTTCCAGACATGCAAAAGCAAACTCAGCCCCGTAAGGTAGATGTCTACTTTGACAAGTATTCTGAGAGTCATCAGAATCATACCAATGAAATGATTCACTGGATTTGTGTTCCTCTTATTGTATTTAGCCTATTTGGTTTAGTTTGGGCTATCCCCTTTCCTCATCTTGAATTTCTTGGAAGTTATAATGGCTATCTTAACTTTGCTTCTTTTCTCATCGCATTTTCAATCTATTACTATTATAAACTTTCGCCGGTACTTTCTTATGCCATGCTTCTGATCATCATGATCTTCTCGGCAGGTATTGTGAGCCTTGAAAAGCTTCAAAAAACCTCCGGATGGCCTGAAATGTGGCAGGTTTGTTTAGGAATTTTTATCCTTTCCTGGATCGGCCAATTCATAGGGCATAAAATTGAGGGGAAAAAACCATCCTTTTTTGATGATGTTAAATTTCTGCTCATCGGTCCGATTTGGTTGCTTCATTTTCTCTTTAAAAAGGCCGGCCTACCTTACTGACTTGATTTGAGCTCTTTTTACCAATAATCTGTTCAGGGAGTGATTAATTAACCTTCACTACCTTGTCACAGCATGAACCTTGTTTATGTCATTTCAATTGCTCAGTCGCTTTGCCGCAGGCATCTTGAGAAAGGAAATCAGGTGACTTGGGTGCCAAATTAATTTGAGATCGATACAAGCTCTTGCCGGAGGCTGATTATTTTCTTTAATATTTGGAAAGCAGGGTCTTTCAATCTTGGCTTATTCCAGTCCCGTGTTCTGCCCTATTTTTTTGCGGGAAATTGAATCCTTGTCGTGAGAATCTGGATGGCAAAAAAGATAGAGCTGCCACCCAGGTTTGCTTAACCCGGAGCTGTTTTCCATCGGAATGGACAGTCAGCCAAGATGCCGTGACTGCTCAATAGGTAAGATCTCCCGGCCTCCATCACGATGATAAGTCAATATTTAAAAGGGGTGTTACCTAAAACGTGAATCAAAACAATTATTGCAGCTATTAATCAAACTTCGATTCCAGCCACTGAGCTGGAATCCCTTGTTTATTACCACCGATTGTCATCCTGGCGGAGGCCAGGACCTCCTGCTATTTATTACCACCAATTGTCATCCTGGCGGAGGCCAG
>VGGW01000183.1 GCA_016868395.1 Bacteroidota bacterium
TTAATCAGGAAGGGCTCCGGATTAGATGCCTATGGCCAATTCTCACTCGATGCACCCAATGGCAGTGATTATGTGATTCTGTTGGGGAATGATTTAACCGGCAGAGGAGTGAATAGAATTAGTTATACCATTCAAGTTCCCGCAAATGTAGAATCCTATTCGATCATATTTAATTATGCGGTGGTTTTTCAGAATCCGGGGCATGAGGTGGATGAGCAGCCTAAATTCACTGCACGGGTTTATTATCCCTCTACGGATAGTTCAACAGACTGTGGATCTTTTGAATTTGTATCCCAGGGTGGTTTACCGGGCTTTGAGCCTTCAGTCCGTGATTCGAGGGTATTGTTTAAAAATTGGGCACCGGTTCTGGTGAATTTATCAAGCTACCTTGGTCGGACCATCCGACTCGAGTTTACTTCCTTCGACTGTTCAAGAGGAGGACATTTTGGCTATGCCTATATTGATTTCAATGAGAATTGTTCCATTCCGGTTACGGGTAACATTACCTGCCCTGAAACGAATAAAATTACCTTGAGGACTTTACCCGGCTTTAACTCTTATCGTTGGTTTAATGCGGATAGCGGGGAGGATCTTGGAACAAGCGATAGCCTGGTGGTTTCACCTGTACCGCTTGTCGGAACAAAAATTGGTATTGAACTTATTCCTTTTCCAGGCTTAGGATGCACTCAGATTCTTTACACCGTGATCAATGGAATGGATATGAAGCTTCGAGATCCAGTACCCCGTTGTATTAGTGTTGATATTGCCGATATTTCACTGAAGGTAGGCAACAGCTCCGACCTAACCTATTCTTATTGGAGAAACAGTCAGGCGACTATTCCTTTGCCCAATCCCAATAGGGTGGAAGTCAGCGGTATATATTATGTCAAGGGGATAAGTTCTTCCGGTTGCGTGAGAATTATGTCCACACGGGTGACCATCATACAGCTTCCCGGAGTAACTTTTAACCGTGTTTTAGAGGCCAATTTCCCGGAAACTATTGATTTGACAACAGCCTTTACCCCAGATCCAAATCTTAATTATACCTATTGGATGGATATTGAAACGACAACTCCCCTACCATATCCAGAAAGAATATTTAAATCGGGAACCTATTATATCAAAAGTACAATCAATGGGGGATGCGTCAGTGTTACCTCGGCACCTGTTCAAATATTTGTACCTGAAATGGCGATACCTAATATTTTTACACCGAATGGCGATCAGGTTAATGATGAACTTACAGTATTGCTCAACGAAGAAATACTTGTCAGAAGCTTTAGAATATTTAACCGTTGGGGTGATGTAGTATTCACTACTACGGATATTGAGAATTACTGGACAGGAATAAAAAATGGATTACAAGTTCCAACCGGAGTATATTATTGGGTATTTGAAGGTGTCCGAAATTCTATACCTTATACGAAATCTGGCTATGTTACTCTGGTCAGATAAAAGTAAACCATTTTCCTGTTTAGCCTGATTTGCAGGTACAGGAAAATGGTCTATGGAAATTATTTTACATTGAAATCGATTTGATGGTCTCCCCAAATCAAAGAAACAAGACCTGATTTAGAAATAGTAAAGGTCATACGTTCCGTGAAACTTGCTGATTTGCCTGGTTTAACAGTAAAACGAATCGCATCCTGTGCTTGATCATAAACCGTACCTGACTGATTCCAGGACTTGTTAATCATGACAGTCCATTGGTTTTCTCCGGGAATAGTATACAAGCTGTATTTGCCGGCAGGTAGAGATTTCCCTTCAACTTTTACCGCTTTACTCACTTCAAAAACGGTTGCCTCATTGGCACCGGTACGCCATACTTTTCCATAAGTGGCGATTTCTTTACCGATAGTACGGCCTTTTACACCCGGCTGGCTGTAGTCGATACTGATTTTAACGCCAGAACTGGTAGTTTCTGAAACTTTAGCCGGCGGACTTGGCCTTTGTGCACATGCGGTGAATCCACTGTAAAGGCCTGTCATTAATAATAAAAGAAATATTTTTTTCATGGTTATAGGTTTTTGACAAATATAGATAAGCTGGACTTTATTATTGAAATAGAATAATATTATTACAAATAATTATTGACTGTACCCGGATTTATGGGATTGAACAGTATCCAATTGATGAGGATGTTGACGATGAACAAACGGTAGGTAGATCTTTCTAACAAAAGATGACTTTAATACACTTTTTCCGTCCTGCCAATAATCTTATGGTACTATTTTAATCCCTTTATCTCGGTCAAAATAATTTTTATATCGGTTTCGCCTACATTCTCAACATAATGCTTGGCACCTTGTCCGGCCCAGGAAGAAGAACCGGTTAGGACTTCCGAAATTTTTGGTTCAGCATTTTCGGTATAAACCTTGACTTTGCCACCAGACACCATATAGGATGATCTGGGGGGATGAGTATGCCAGATATCTTTTTCCCCTGGCTTTACGGCATATTCTACAACTCTGACGTGTTCATTTTCCAATAGCACTCTGGCTTGATTTGGGGAGGTTTTAACAATATCTATGTTCAGGCTGTCAGATTTTATCTGGTTTATTACCGTAGCATCTTGGGTAATCTTATCAGTAGGATCAGATTCAGTATTATTAGATTGATTGCATGCTAAAAAAGTGGTTCCAAACAGGATATACAAAAAGAGTCTTTTCATTTTAGAGGTCTTGCAAGAATTGGTTTTTAAATTAATAAACATTGGAATATCATTGAAATCAAACTTTAGGCAACTGCCAGCCGTTATGGTAGTTCGCCTTCATCAATTGATTAGCTTTTGAGTCTGTAAATTGATTTTTCCCGGCATCCCAAAAAACTTTTTTTCCTGTTTTGTAGGCAATATTTCCCATTTGTGCATTGATTGCTGCAATGCTTCCGGTTTGAATCCCACAATGCAGTCGATTGACATCGTTAGAGCTAATTGCATCTATGAAATTTACGCAATGTGATTCATGGGCATTCCATTCAGGTTTACGATGGGCTATTTCTTCAATTTTGTTTATGCGTTTACCATCCTTGTTTTCGGTTTCAGGAATGACTCTCCAGCCCCCACGGTTCAGAACCAATGTTGCATTATTTCCAATGAATGCAATTCCTTCGGTTGTGCCGTAATTACCTCCGTCTATGCCAGTGGCATGTTCCCAAAGCATGTTAAAACCCTCATATTCATAGACAGTTTGTAGGGTATCGGGAGTTTCGGAGGCGTCATCCGGGTAAGCAAATTTTCCACCTGAGGCCATCACCGATTTGGGTACTTGAACACCCATTGTAAACAAGGCAATATCAATCTCATGTACGCCCCAGTCGGTCATCAGACCACCGGCATAATCCCAAAACCATCTGAAATTAAAGTGAAATCGGTTTTGATTAAAATCGCGCTTTGGAGCCGGACCTAACCACATGGCATAGTCAACCCCTGCAGGAGCCGGACCATCAGCTAATTTAGGAACAGGCTTCATCCAACCCTGATAAGCCCAGCATTTCACCAGCCTAATCTGACCCAACTTCCCTGATTTCACATAGTCTATGGCTTCTGAATATTGCGAACCAGAACGCTGCCATTGTCCCACTTGAACAATCTTTCCATATCGCTGCTGTGCCTTAACCATGATCTGACATTCTTCAATCGTGTTAGCGATCGGTTTTTCAACGTACACATGTTTGCCAGCCGAAACAGCATCCACCATATTAAGGCAATGCCAGTGATCCGGTGTGCCGATAATGACAACATCAATGGCGGGATCTTCCAATAGTTTACGATAATCCCGGTATTGCTTAGGTCGTTTGCCGCGAAGCTTGTACACATCTTCCGTACGCTGGTCAAGTACTCCCTGATCTACATCTGCCAAAGCGATACAATTTACCTGAGGGAGTTTCAGATGTGCGTTCATATTCGCCCAACCCATACCCTTGCAGCCAATAAGTCCGAAGTTAATTTGATCCGATGCTTGAATTGAACGAGTATAGCGTCCGAAATCTGATGCACTAAGTATTTTGGGCATGCTTAGTCCTGCTCCTAGGAGCATGGTGTTTTGAATGAATTTTCTTCTGGAATTATACATTGCTCTTTTTTGCTACATGATTGAATAACTCAAAATCTTTTTTCGAATGAAAACTAAATCTATAAAAAAAGCTGGAAGAAATTTATTGATTGTGAATAAATTGTGCGAAAGTTGTTTGCAAAGCTTTTCACGATAGACAAAGGTAAAACAGGGTCTGGGTTTCAGTCATAGGTTCGACAAAAACCCCATTTTTTCAATATATCCCCCTGACTACCATAAACTATCTATTAATGGATAGTTTAGTTCTTAAAATTGGATGGAATTGGAAACTAGTATGTCTGATGGTTGGAAATGAAACATATAACCGTTTTGCCGCTTTGCGAAGGCGGGGATTTTTAGCACTAAACTTCATTAGATGCACAAAGCTTGAATTTAGCACTTCACTGTCATAGAAGCACGCCCCCCCGCTTTTGCAAAGCGGCTGTTGGCAACTGGCTTTTTACCATTTGACAGTTATAAAGTATTCAAGAATTCTCAATCCGATAAATATACCAAAAGCTATTAGAATTTTCACAAAGTTTTTGATTTTGGTCTGTTCTGTTTTTTCAGATGACAATAATGTTTTTATGCTTTGTATTAATTTTTCTTTATTTAGCCATAAAATAATCAAAATCAATAACTGATATAAAATTGCGGCTTTTAAAGCTCCAAAATTAACTTCAAAGTAAATATCTTGAAGAATAACATTTACAAGTATAGTTGAGGTAAATAAACAACCAATTAGTCGAGTTTTTTTAATAAGAATTAAAATTCCCCCAACCACTTCAAAAATTCCTAATGTAATTGCAAAAGATTTTGAGTAGCCATAAAAAGCCCACATCAATTCCATTCCAGTCATTTCATTAACGGTTTTGTCAATTTCAGAAGCACCGTCAAATTGGATTAGTTTTGCTCCACCATAAATAAACATTGCGAAAACTACAATCCAACTGATTGCATTTTCAAATGTCTCAATTCTATCTTTTTTATTAAAATTCGTATTGTAGTACGATTTTCTTAGCTTGTTGCCAACTTGCTGATTGGAGAATTTAGCAGCGGCAATTAGAACTCCAAAATTTAATAACAACAATTAAGTTGATTTTTTTATCTGATTGGATTTATTTTCAGCTTGTTTCACCAAGAGATAATAGGAAAAAAGGCCTCAGAATTTTCTGAAGCCTTTTTTGTGGAGAATATCGGATTCGAACCGATCACCTCTTCACTGCCAGCGAAGCGCTCTAGCCAAATGAGCTAATCCCCCGGATTCTTAAAGCTTCGTCCGAATTGCTTTACAACTGCAATTATCAGAATTTTAAATGAATTTTCAAGTATGACCTTGTTTATTTTGATTTTTTTAGCTGAAAAAATTAATTGATTAAATTACGATTTGGGATTTTGGGACATCGCTTTCTGCCAAATCACACCACTTATACCAATAAACCTTAAGAAACCTCAGCTCGATATTAGAAATTATCCTTTTGATGGATCTCAAGCTCCTCTGGACGTCTATGATTTGATTTTGGAAAGCAATACTTGTGTTTTATCGCTTCCTGCAGTCCTTTCCTTCGGAGTATTTCCGGCAAGAAATGGTAC
>VGGW01000184.1 GCA_016868395.1 Bacteroidota bacterium
AAAACAGTAGCGAGTAAACTAAACCTTGCCGAAGGAGGTATCTTCCGGCTACGAATCATCTGAAATCAGGTAGTATTTCTTGCCGGAAATACTCCGGAGGAAAGGACTAAACGAAGCGATAACACGGAGGTATTGCTTTCCAGAATCCAATCACAGGCGTTGGGAGCAGCTTGAGTACCATCAAAAGGATAATTTCTAATATCGAACTGAGGTTAAATTAAAATCAAAGCTGAAAGTATCTTGGTAAATTTCATTAATTTGGCTTTGAATTCTGATATTGTCCAAACCATTTTTATTTTAAACAATGAATTTTAAGACCATCGCTATAATCATCATTTCGGTATTGGTAACCATTATACTCATGAACAACACCGAGGAAATAGACTTTTGGATTTTCGGAGACACCAGAATGCCAAAATTGGCGGTTTTCGGGGCAATTTTCGGATTAGGCCTACTTTTCGGATTCTTGGCGGGCAGACCAAGCAGAAGAATCCCTCCTGAATCCCTTAAAAATTCAGTAGTTAATCCTGATTATGATGAAGATTACAACAATACTCAGGAGGATCAACTGAGCGATGAGGACCGCGACTATATCAGGTAAAACAATCTCTAAACTCCACCTACATTTTGAGCTCATTCAGAGTAAAAGCCATCAATCTCCTCAAATGAGATCAAATTCATGTGTCAAAGGTTTTAAGGCTTCTAACCGGTCGAATGATTTGAATTTTCGAACCGATTTTTTTCATACATGAGCAAATAAAACTGCGTATTGAAGGAATAGAGCATATTGTTTAACCTTAGTTCGATATAAACAATCTATTTCGTGTGAGATTGATATAAGATCTTGCCGGGTCCTGATTATTTTTCTCAGTTTTTGGAAAGCAGGGTCTGTCACTCTTGGCTTATTCCGGTCCCGCGTTATGCCCTATTTTTTTTGCGGGAAATGGAATTCTTATCCTAAAATTCAGTAATGCAAAAAAGACGGGTCTGCCAACCGGGTTTGCTTAGCAGGGCCTTTGCTTCTATTACCGGACTATCCGTACCGATGAAAAACAGCAGCGGGTAAACTAAACCTTGCCAAGGGAGGTATCTTCCGGCTATGGAGCATCTGAAATCAAGTAGCATTTCTTGCCGGAAATACTCCGGAGGAAAGGACTAAAGGAAGCGATAGCACGCAGCTATTGATTTCCAAGATCAAATCATAGGTGTCCGGAGCAGCATGAGTTCTATCAAAAGGATAATTTCTGATATCGAACTGAGGTTTGTTTAATAAAAAAAATGTTTTGATAAAAAATTTTCATTCAGTCAAAGTATTGATTTAGCCGGGTGATTGGAGAATAAAAAACATGACTTTGAATGTTAGGCAATACAGAGGGATTCCCTATCAGGGAATGAATTTCCCATAGAAAAAATGATTGAACTTAGGCTTGATTTTTAAAGAGGTAAAACCAATGCAAAAATAGATAGGATAAAGGCTGAAAATAATCTAAATGGGCAAGATTGTGAATAAAATAGGAAGAAAATCTAATTCAACAGAAGAAAATAACCAATGTTAAAGGTAAAATAACTTATACTTCTGCTCTAGTTGCGGAAATTTTAATTTCTGCTTAAATATTCCATAAACCGAAGAACCACTACCGCTCATCGATGCATACAATGCACCGGCCTCATATAATTGCATCTTTATAGTGGCAATAGAAGGGTACTTTGAAAAAACTGAAGGCTCAAAGTCATTTTTGATACATAATTTCCATTGTTCAATAGGTAACTTGATAAGTTCGGTTAAGGGAACAGCAGATGGAGAAGCACAAATGCCTTGATATGCTTCAGCAGTTGAGACTTGTACCTCAGGCATGACCAAAACGATAAAATAATCAGTCAAATCTAGGTTCACAGGTCTTAATTGATCTCCCTTTTCAGTAGCATAGGCAGGCTTATTTTGAATAAAAAATGCACAATCAGAACCTAGTTTCGATGCATAATATTCCATTTGGAAAAGTTCTAAACCCAAACTGAATTTTTGATTTAATAATTTGATAAAAAATGAAGCATCGGAAGAACCACCACCCAAGCCGGCACCGATTGGGATATGCTTATGCAAATGAATGTTGATTGAAGGAAGATCCTTGAAATCATTTTTGAGTAGATGATAGGCTTTTAAACAAAGATTTTCTTCAGTATTACCGGGAATGGCGATGCCAGATGAACTAAACTTGAGTTTATCTGCCTCAATGACTTCGAGGGCGTCTTTAATTTCAATGGGATAAAAGATTGATTCCAAATTATGGTATCCATCAACACGCTTGCTGACAATATTTAAGCCTATATTGATTTTAGCGTTCGGAAAAAGAATCATATTGTGAACATACTAATATATTTATGAACAATGTTAGGATGCCAAAATTACATTTATTTTATTTGCAATAATAAGTTGTAAGTATTACGTCGGAAGGTGTAAGTTCCGAACCTGATAACACCCGAAACCTGAAACCTGACAAGAGATAAAAGGTAACAGAAAAGCCAATTATGAAACAATATCACGAGTTGATGCAGCATGTACTGCAAAATGGAATCCAAAAACACGATCGTACAGGAACCGGCACCCTTAGCGTATTCGGTTATCAGATGCGCTTTAATCTTAAAGAGGGATTCCCACTGGTAACAACAAAAAAAGTCCATTTAAGGTCTATCATTCATGAGCTGATTTGGTTTTTGAAAGGTGAAACCAATATTAAATATTTGAAAGATAATGGCGTTAGTATTTGGGATGAGTGGGCTGATGAGCATGGAGAATTAGGCCCGGTTTATGGTTCTCAATGGCGTTCCTGGCCAAGCCCTGATGGAGGTCATATCGATCAAATTTCCCAGGTTATCAAACAAATCCGTACCAATCCGGATTCAAGACGATTGATTGTTTCAGCCTGGAATGTGGCGGAAATTGAAAATATGGCGCTTCCACCCTGCCACAGCTTCTTCCAATTTTATGTAGCAGATGGTAAGTTAAGTTGTCAACTTTATCAACGAAGTGCGGATATCTTTTTGGGGGTACCCTTCAATATTGCATCTTATGCCCTATTGACGATGATGGTGGCACAGGTTTGCGAATTAGAAGCAGGGGATTTTGTTCATACCTTTGGTGATGCACACCTTTACAATAATCACCTTGAACAGACCAGGCTACAATTAAGCCGCGACTGCAGGCCGCTTCCGACCATGAAACTAAATCCGGCGATTAAAAATATTTTTGATTTCAAGTTTGAAGATTTCAGCCTCGAAAATTATGACCCACATCCCCATATCAAAGGCGCTGTAGCCATTTAATCTATGAATATAAATCTGATTGTTGCAATCGACGAAAAGAATGGAATAGGGAAAAACAATCTCCTCCCATGGCATTTACCTGCCGATTTAAAACATTTCAAAGCAATTACTACAGGTCATCCAATCATTATGGGTAGAAAGACCTTTGATTCAATCGGGAAGGCGCTGCCCAACAGAAGAAATATAGTGATAAGTCGCCAATCCGGACTTAAAATCCCCGGGGTTGAGGTATGCCATTCATTGGAAGATAGTATCAAGCTTTTAAAGGATGAAAATGAGGTATTTGTCATCGGTGGAGCACAAGTTTTTGAAAAAGCACTACCCTTAGCAAACATCCTTTATCTGACCATTATTCATCAAAATTTTGATGCCGATGTTTTTTTTCCGCAGATTAACTTGAAAAAATGGATTGAGGAGGAAAAAATTCTTCATGAACCTGATGAAAAGAACTTATATTCATACAGTTTTATCAAGTACGTGAAAGCCTGAATTTGTTCTTTAATTTTCTGTACTAAAGAATTATTCCAAAAAACAAAAATTTAGTTAGCTTTGGCGTCTTAACCAAAATAGGCTTAAATCAACATTAACAGACAATTAAAATAAAATGCAAGGTAAAGGATTAGTAAAATTCGCAGCGATAGCGCTTACTATAGCGTGTTTATACTCCCTCTCGTTTACGTGGATAGCGAATAAAGTTGAAAAAGATGCAAAGCAATTTGCAAAAGGCGATGCTATAAAAGAGAAGATTTATCTTGATTCTGTTGCCTCATTACCCGTTTATAGCAGTTTGGGTTACATTACCTATCAATACGCGAAGGAACGTGAAATTCCGTTAGGACTCGATCTCAAAGGCGGTATGAATGTCACCATGGAAATCTCATTGAGTGACATGGTACGCAACCTGGCTAATAATAGTACTGATGCAAATTTTAATGCAGCCATCAAGAATACAGAGGCTGCAATGGCAACTGGTGAAAGTGATTTCATCAGTGTTTTTGGAAGAGAGTTCGAAAAAATTAGTCCGAACAGTAAATTATCTTCATTATTCGCCACCAAAGAAAATTCAGCAAGTCTTAAAATTGATGCCGGAAATGAAGAGGTATTGAATTTTTTGAGAAGATCGGCTGATGGAGCAATCGACTTATCATTTAATATCCTTCGTACCCGTATTGATAAATTTGGTGTAACCTCCCCCAACATTCAAAAACAACAAGGCACTAATCGCATATTGATTGAACTTCCGGGTGTTACTGATCCCGACCGCGTTCGTAAATTACTTCAGGGATCCGCAAAACTTGAATTTTGGGAAACTTATGATAACACGGAGATATTTAGTCTACTTCAGAACGTCAACAGCATACTGGCATCAACTATCAAATCAACTGATACTGCAAGTAAATCCTCTGCTCAGGATACCAGTAAAAGTAAGCTTGCTTCCCTAGGTAAAAAGGATAGTTCTGCAGTTGACAGTGCTGCAGCCTCGAGTAAAGTTCTCGCAGAACAAGCTAAGCAAAATCCATTATTTGCGATTTTAAACCCAGCCACTTTTCAGGGTCAGGACGGAAAAGTTAATTTACGCCCGGACCTGTAGTAGGGTATGCGGTTTTGAAAGATACCGCTAAAGTGAATGCCTACCTATCCTCCCCGGCAGTTAAATCTGTTATCCCACAGAACATCAAGTTATTCTGGGGAGTCAAGCCGATGACAGATGAAAGCAAAGTTTTTGAACTTTATGCACTAAAAACAAGCAATTTAGGAGGTGGTCCGGCACTAGAAGGTGATGTAATTTCTGATGCGCGTTCTGATTATGATCAAAAAGGAAACCCCGAAGTGGTCATGGTAATGAATGCCGATGGAGCTAGAGCTTGGCGTTCAATAACCGCCGCTGCATCAGCCGATCCAAACAATAAAAAAAGTGTTGCCATTGTTCTTGATAATTTGGTTTACTCTGCACCTACAGTTCAAGGAGAAATTCCAAATGGGATCTCATCAATCAGCGGAAGTTTTAAGGTGGAAGACACCCAAGATCTTGCCAATGTTTTAAAAGCTGGCAGGTTGCCGGCACCGGCTAAAATTGTGAGCGATTATGTAGTTGGTCCTTCCTTGGGTGCAGCTTCAATCTCCGCCGGTTTAATTTCAACCATCGCAGGTGTAATCTTTATCCTGCTTTTCATGGCATTGTATTATAGTACGGCCGGTTTGGTCGCAAATATTGCTTTGTTAGTGAATTTATTTTTCCTGATGGGAGTTCTTGCATCCTTGGGCGCAGTATTAACCTTACCGGGTATCGCTGGTATCGTACTTTCATTAGGAATG
>VGGW01000185.1 GCA_016868395.1 Bacteroidota bacterium
TTTTTATTCACTAATTTTAGCTCAAATTATAAGGAAAATACCCATTTAAACAGCACTGATAGTCATCAAAAAACAGTTACCTGTCCCCCTAAATGAAACAAAAGCCCAAATTTGCAACCATATTTACAGATGCAGAGAACTTCCATCTGGTTAAGGATGTTGGACAGCTACCCTACTTCATGTACAAAACTGAGGGCTATGATGCCGAATTAATCTGCTACAGGAATAATAAAGATTATCCTTACCTCAATGAAGAAGTTAAAGGATTGAAATTAACATTTATCCGGGACAAGGGTAGGTTTTTCTACTTTGAATTGGGAATAGTGGCATACCTGTGGATCAATTCCAAATCTATCGATGTTTTAAACCTGTTCCATTTTAAAAAAGATCATTTACTATATCTGCTAATCTATAAAACACTAAATCCGAAAGGAAAGGCTTACATAAAACTGGATATGGATATCTTATTTTTTAAAGATTACAATACTTTTCTGTACTCTAAGTATTCCATCAAAAACTACCTTCTGAAAGGAATAACAAAATGGATATTTAAATTAACGGATATTTTTTCCGTTGAAACTGAAGAAGCAAAATCCTACCTGTTGAACGTTTATCCGCAATTGCAAAACAAGTTAATTTGCGTCCCTAATGGGGTGGATAGCCTGTATTTGGATCGGGAAATACGTTTAAGATCCTGGGAAGAAAAAGAAAATATCATCCTAACAGTTGGCAGAATAGGAACCTATCAAAAAAATACCGAACTTTTTCTTGAAGCATTAGCCAGAGTGACCTTAGGCAATTGGAAAGTCTACATCCTGGGACCAGTAGAAGAAGATTTTCAGAACTACATTAAGCAATATTTTGAGAAATACCCCGAATTAAAAAACAGCATACTATTTACCGGAAATATCAATAACAGGAAAGCGCTTTTTGAATGGTACAACCGTGCAAAAATATTTTGCTTAAGCTCACGTTTCGAAGGATTCCCCATCAGCTTTTCGGAAGCTCTTTATTTTGGGAACTACATCATCAGCACACCAGTTTCAAGCTCAGCACACATTACCGATTATGGTCGTTTTGGTAAAATAGTAAACCAGGAAGCGCAGTCTTTCGCAAACTCCGTTCAAGAAAGTATTGCAGACGCTTATTTAAGTGCCGATCGCCATGAGGAAATCCATCAATTTGCTGCAGCTCACTTTACATGGCCCCATATCATTAAAATAGTATCAGGCAAACTGAAAGAAAATGCGTAGACAATTACTGAAAGATTCAGCCATTTACATGAGTGGTAGCCTGATTGTTCAGATTTTGGGTTTTGTCGGTCTCGTTGGTTTAATGCGTTTCCTGCCCGTTGAAGAATATGGAAAGTACACCTATATCATTGAATTCATCTCCATATTTGCCTTTTTCTCGGATGGAGGATTTACCCAGCACATCATTAAAGAAAGCAGCCAAAATCCTGATTCGGTTGAAAAAATATATTCAGACGCGCAATCTGCGCAGGTACTGATCAGTGGATTCATGCTGATATTGATTTTGGGAATCAGCTATCCTACAAACTCCATTCAGGACTTTTATTACCTTTCTGTTTTCGGACTAAGTGTGGTAATCAGCGCTTACTTCGCGCCGGTTTTGGCCATTTTAATTGCTCAGGGAAGAAAAGATCTGATTTTCTACAAAGACGTCCTGATGAGTATTTCAAAACTGGTATTCATCATAATGGGTGTGCTTCTCAAAGCTCCACTTTCTTACTTCATCTACCTTGGCTTCATCAACTGCATCGTGCTGATCATCCTTTTTCTTTACATCAGACGCCGGGAAGCATTCAGGAAAATCCTAAACCTTAAGTTTAGTCCGCTGAAAAGTTTGAATTTCATAAAGCATGGAGTTCTATTTACTGTTTTGATGGCGGCCAATGTGATCTACAATAAAATAGATATCATCATGCTTGAGAAAATGATTGGGAGTACCGAGGTTGGTTTTTATTCGGGAGCCACGAAGTTTATCTATCCCTTCATGTTCATTTCAGGTGCATTTATGACAGCCGTATTTCCAAAACTGGCGAAGCATACCCGGGAAAAAGATACATTTCAAGCCATCCAAAAGCTTGCACTTTATTATCTTGGCGGCATCGGAATCCTACTCAGCACCACCCTTTATCTGAGAGCTGACCGGATTTTTCACTTATTTTTTATCGATAAGTACGATGAATCCATCCCCATTTTTCGAGTGCTGGTCTGGTATCTGGCGATTGTTTTCATTTACGGTCCGATCAGCAACAGCCTGGTCGCTAGAAATAAGATTAAATTCCTCGTTTATCTTAACCTGATTATGATTGTATTGAACGTGGTGCTTAATATATTTCTTATCCCGGTGTATGGAGCAAAGGGAGCAGCCTTGGCAACCATTGTATGTGAGATAATGATTTTGGTTTCGGCATTCGCGTATTGGAAGAGGATGGAGACTTGATGGCTATCGGGGGTGTTACAACCCCATCCGTCATTTCGAACACAGCGGTAATGTTTCCTTCTCTAGCCGGGAATTTGCGCTGTGGAGAAATCTGTTCATGCAAGGCTATGGGATGGTCCACTGTACTTAGAGTTAAGCGCAGCGGCTCTATGGATTGTCAAATGATGTAGAGTTTTCAGACTCGCATACAAATAATTCATCCCGTTCCTCATTTCGAAGGAATTATATTTGTGAAATCTCTTAACCAAAGGTAATACCCTGCATCAACAGATTTCTCCTCGCGATACTAGTCCTTGGTGATTATACTACACCATTCGCTCTTCGAAATGACGGGTGTTCCAACCCCATCCGTCATTTCGAACACAGCGGTAATGTTTCCTTCTCTAGCCGGGAATTTGCGCTGTGGAGAAATCTGTTCATGCAAGGCTATAGGAGGATTTACCTTACAAATCAATTCCCAATTCCCTAAAACCTATACATCAGCCCCACCTTAACCTGATAATTCAGACGATCCCAACCGGGATGGAAATATTCGGGGGTACGGCCATAAAGAACATACTGATAATTTAGTGCCCGTATCATGGTACCCTGCAGGCTTAAGATTAGATTCTTGTAATCCCAGTCTGCCGAAAGCGAAGCACTCACATCCACATATTTTTTCCTGTAATCGACCGGGTTATTGAACATCTGATAATAGAAATCGTTATTATGCATGTAGCGCTCAAATTGTAGTCCGATGTGCTTTAAGCCTTTATACCAGCTGATATCCAGCGACTGAAGATTACTTCCTGGTCCGATACCCGAACCTAATACCTGACCCCGATGAGTATAGCCCTGTCTGATAAGCGAATTGGTGTACCACCCTCCTTCCAGGGGTACGGATGTTTGCTGAAGTTGAGTAAATTCCACCGAGGTTTGCAAGTAGGATTGCCTGTTTCTGAAGGGGGTTTGCTTACTCAAACCAAAGAGGAAGGCAGCATTGGCTTCCGGACGATTGAATACGTCGCCGAACTTCTTTCTTCCCTGATGACCATACTCCCCATAAATCTCAGCGCCACTCTCTTTCCATAGCCACCGAAAAAAGAGGGTTGAGTAACGATCTCTTTTAAGTTCGGCGGTTTTGCTTTCAAGTGCCTGAAGTAAGGGAAAGAAATCTGCCGGACTACTTCCGGCATCCTGATGATACATTTGTGATACCCTGGCGGAACCAATGAAAAAGCCGGGCACCCATTTAGGCTGATAGGTGAAAACCATTCCCGATAAATAGCGCCAATCGTCTCGTTTAGGCCTATACAAGGATCTGCCATTGTACACTCTGTTGGATTGAGGCGGTAAAACACCGGAATTTTCAAGTCTGCCGGCAATCACCTGGGCCTCAAATGTCCCAATGGATGTTTCCATAGGACGAGTAGTATTCAGAGTAATGTGTTTGAATCCGCGTGCATGATTGCTCATTAATAATGAATTTCGCTTACCCGGTCCCCACCATAAGTTTTCATTAGATAAACCAACTGAAACCGGGTCAAAGTTGAGCCTAAAACTACTCTGACCCCAAAGCAGCTGATTATAGGGAGTTTGAGGATACCATTCCGTGATATCAGACACATTGAAATAACTATCATAATATTTTGCCCATACCACCTCAAACTGTTCAGAAGGGAATCCTTCGTATTCAGGGTTTTCGGCTTGCAGGTATTCCGGTCTGAGCTGAATACGCAAGGGGCCATAAGCTGCCGAGACTCCAAAGCTGTGCAGGGATTGCAAGCCGACGGCCGGCATCATGGATCCATCATTCCATCCGTAGGCAAACTCAGAATTATATTGAAAAACAGAACTGATGGGCAATAATTGAATCGAGGCCTTATCCCATTGAAAGCTATTTTTAAATTTGACCAAGCTTCGATCATTCGAAATCGTATCGCCTACAGGGTTTGAATAATACTTTAGATTTCCTGTAAAAAGTGGCCGAATTGTAAAAGATATCAAGGAGTCGCTAGTTCCACGGAGTTGTTCACGGCGGTAGGAATCCTCTAAAACGGGTAGGCCAACCGGTAAGGTTTGAGCATACAGCCGGATTGAAGCCATCAAGCAACAGAAAGTAATTACCTTTAAAAGTTTTTTAATCATCGTCTTACCTGAATTCAATGGCTTTTATTTTCATATTATCTACCGACCAGCTTTCATTGCAGTGCTTGTTGGCAAGATCAGGATCCTCTAATTGCGCAAAACAGCCCACACTCAGCGTACTTTCCTTATGCTCAAAGGTTCTTAAAATTCGATATTTCACCGTTCCGCCCTTCTCTCCCTTGAGCTTACACGCGCCCAGCAGGTCGGTTTGAATGGCATTACTATTCGGTTTATAATTGTAGAAATTAAAGCGATTATTCTCAATACTTGGCTGCAAGATTGGATAAGACTGCGTACAATCTGCGCATAATCCACTGGCAATCGTCGCATAAATGGCACTCCAGCCATCAATATTCATGATCCAGATATCCGGCCCCTCAGGTTTTGCCGCATTCCCATCCCAGGTATCGTGAATATACAGATCAAAACTAATTTGAACAATATCATGCTTCGGCAAACTGTCCAGTTTAAGCAAAAACCCATTTTGAGAATACCTGCCGATCACTTTTGAACCATTGTACTCCCCAATTTTCCCATCAATGATTTTTACCAGACTGCTATCCTCAAAATTATTGCTGTAGATGACCGTCTCTTTCTGCAGGCCTTTGCAGGATGCGAAAAAGAGCATGATTAGAATAAGGACAGTTATATGTGTGAATCTGTAATACATTTATCCATTATTATGTTTAATTATTGAGATTAAATTGCAATTCTTATACCCCCCATTTCGAAGCAAGCATGACCGAGAAATCTCTTGACCAAAGTTAATACCCTGCATCAACAGATTTCTCCTCGCGATACTATTCCCCGGCATCACCATATTCCGTTCGCTCCTCGAAATGACGGGTGTAACAAGATGATCCGTCATTTCGAAGCAAGCATGACCGAAAAATCTCTCGACCAAAGTTAATACCCTGCATCAACAGATTTCTCCTCGCGATACTATTCCCCGGCATCACCATATTTTGTTCGCTCCTCGAAATGACGGGTGTAACAACATGATC
>VGGW01000186.1 GCA_016868395.1 Bacteroidota bacterium
GATGAATACTTCAAACCGAATTTGGTTAATCACAGGTGTTTCCGGCGGACTCGGAAGGGCTTTGGCAAAAGAAGCGGCTCTCCAGGGAGCCAAGGTTTATGGTACACTCAGAAAATCTGATCAGATCACTGCATTCAATGAGTTGGTACCGGGAAAAACCTTTGGTATTCAACTGGATGTCAATAATCATGGGGAAATCATGTCAGTAATTAACCAGATTATGAGCCAATCAGGGGGTATCGATGTTCTGGTAAATAATGCAGGTTACGGTTTATTTGGAGCAATCGAAGAGTTGACTCTGGAGGAAGCGAGAATGCAGATGGAGACAAATTTCTTTGCAGTCTTAGCCATGACTCAGGCGGTTTTACCCATTATGAGGCGACAAAAATCGGGCTTTATCATTCAAATATCCTCAATGTCGGGATTACGTGCTAATTCAGGAACGGGCTTGTATAATGCCAGTAAATTCGCACTTGAAGGCTTAAGTGAAGCCTTGTCATTAGAAACCACACCATTGAATATCCATGTGATTCTGGTTGAACCGGGTCCATTTCGTACTGATTGGGCAGGTTCATCTTCGGTCAGTGCCAAAAATAAAATCAAAGATTATGATCAAAGTTCGGGTGCAAGACTTCGATTACTGCAAAGTACAAGCGGTAAACAACCCGGTGATCCGGCAAAAGCAGCCAAAGCAATACTGCTCGCCGTGAATTCAGAGAATCCTCCGCTCCGCTTGATATTGGGTAAAGTGGCGCTAGATGCCGTTCGTGAGAAGTTCAGAACGATGGAAGAGGAGTTCTCAAAATGGGAGACTGTCAGTCTGAATACCTCGTTTGAAGATTGAGCTAAAAATCCTCAAATCTCTCCCAAAATCCATCCTTTGGTAAGGGCGCGAAGATATTGACCGGTTCCTGCCTAACCGGATGTATAAACTGTAGCTTTCTGGAATGAAGGCAAATACTCTTTTTGAGACTTCCGCGAGGATAGCCATATTTATTATCGCCAACAATAGGACAATTCATAGTAGAAAGTTGAACCCGAATTTGGTGTGGACGACCGGTTATTGGATCAACTTCAATGAGATAATAACCACCAAGTTCCCCAATCAATTTATAATGAAGTTCTGCCCTTTGACTTCCCGTAACCTCCTTTTCATAAGCTTTAGTCACATTCTTTTGGGGATTTTTAACTAACCAATGTACCAGAGTGCCTTGTTCAACAAGTGGACGATTTCTGACCACCGCCCAATAGGTCTTGTGCATCTCCCTGCTTTTGAACATCCTATTGATTCGATCAAGGGCTTTAGTCGTTTTGGCAAACAGAATGACCCCGCTAACCGGACGGTCGAGACGATGTACCACGCCTAGAAATGCCCCATTGGGTTTATGATACTTTTGAGTGAGGTAGCGCTTTACCTTTTCATCTAAAGATTCGTCGCCGGTATCATCAACCTGAACAATATCACCTGCCCGTTTATTTACCGCGATGAGATGATTATCCTCAAATAAAATATCGCGATCAACCAGATTTGGAGCAAGAACAGGAAATTTTAACTTGTTTTTATCTGATGCATCCATGAAGGGAATAATTAGTATTGTTCCTTTTCATCAGGAAAGTTTCCCTTTTTCACATCATTAACATAAGATTGAACTGCCTGATTGATTTGATCGAATAGGTTAAGGTATTGCCTTAAAAATCGCGGTTTAAATCCTTTGGTTAGGCCAATCATATCATTTATCACCAGAACCTGTCCGTCACAATATGGCCCTGCACCAATCCCAATGGTAGGTATTTTAACGGAGGCCGTTACTTCCTGAGCTAATTTTGCAGGTATTTTTTCGAGTACTACCGAAAAACAACCTGAATTCTGCAGAACCATGATATCCTGCTTTAACTTTTCAGCCTCTGCTTCTTCCTTGGCTCGCACAGTATAAGTTCCAAATTTATAAATCGATTGTGGTGTTAGTCCCAGATGCCCCATAACCGGAATTCCTGCCGTGATAATCCGCTCAATGGACTCACGGATTTCAAGTCCACCCTCTAATTTGACGGCATGAGCACCAGATTCCTTCATGATCCGAATGGCAGAATTGAGTGCTTCTTTTGAATTTCCTTGATAAGATCCAAAAGGAAGGTCGACAACAACCAGAGCACGTTTCGCAGCCCGTACAACTGATTGGGCATGATAGATCATCTGATCCAATGTAATTGGCAGCGTCGTTTCATGTCCTGCCATGACGTTGGAAGCTGAATCACCAACCAGTATCACATCAATGCCTCCTTCATCAACAATAGTGGCCATTGAATAATCGTAAGAAGTGAGCATAGCGATTTTTTCGCCCTTGAGCTTCATCTCCTGAATCGTATTGGTTGTTATCCTTTTTACTTCTTTATTTACTGACATAAGACAGGAATTTAAATTGCTTCAAAGTTATGATTAAAAGAAACAATAAACAGCGGTAAAATTCTTAATAAGGCCTGAAAAACAATAATATTTTTCCTCTGAATTCACTTTTATTTTAAGTAATAATTCACTAATATTGTCCCTCGTGATAAATGAAGTAACTAACTTCAGTCTTTCAATCCTCAACGCAAAGGAAAATCTTCCGAAATCTTTGCATTTTTACCATTTTCAATATTTAATCAATGAATAATTACATCAAACTACCTGCTATTCTTGTACTTGCAGATGGAACAGTTTACCATGGAAAAGCGGCCGGTAAAATCGGTACTACAACAGGCGAAATCTGTTTCAATACAGGGATGACCGGATATCAGGAAATTTTTACAGATCCTTCTTATTTCGGACAGATTATGGTTACAACCAATGCACACATTGGTAATTATGGAATCCATAATGAGGAAATAGAATCTGATAGTATCAAAATTTCGGGCTTAGTCTGTAAAAATTTCAATATAAGCTACAGTAGAAAGATGGCCGATTCATCCATTCAAGATTATTTTCAGGAAGAGAAAATAGTTGGGATTTCTGATGTAGATACCCGGTCGTTAGTCAGGCATATTCGTGATAAAGGGGCGATGAATGCCATCATTTCCTCAGAAATATTGGACATTGAAGCACTCAAATCAAAATTAGCTGAAGTTCCATCAATGGACGGGCTTGAACTTTCGTCGCAAGTGTCAACGAAAGAGGCCTATGAATACGGTGATAAAAATGCCCCAAAACGTGTTGCCGTACTCGACCTGGGCGTCAAAAAGAATATTTTGAGAAATTTTGAAAGCAGAGGTGTATTCTCAAAAGTTTTTCCGGCAAAAACCACTTTCAGTGAAATGGAAAAATGGGATCCCGATGGTTATTTTATCAGCAATGGCCCTGGTGACCCTTCAGCGATGCCTTATGCCATAGAAACTGTAAAAGAAGTTTTAAAATCAGAAAAGCCCTTGTTCGGTATTTGTCTGGGTCATCAATTATTAGCTTTGGCAAATGATATTCGCACCATGAAAATGTTCAATGGACACAGAGGATTGAACCATCCGGTAAAAAATCTGATCATTAATCATTGTGAAGTCACCTCACAAAATCATGGATTCGGAGTCATTCCGGAGGATGTCAAGCGGTCAGAAAAAGTAGAGGTCACGCATATCAATCTGAATGATCAATCTATTGAAGGAATAAGGGTGAAGGGTAAAAAAGCATTTTCAGTTCAATATCATCCGGAATCATCTCCGGGGCCACATGATTCAAGGTATCTCTTTGATGATTTTGTATCCTTAATGACTGATTGATTTTGCCATAGAAGCTTCAAACAAACGCTTGAGGTTCTGATTGATTTAAAAAACTGTATTTTTATAAATACCTCGATAAGTGTATTAAGTACACCATTAATTTTTTAGAATACTGTTCAAATAAAATAAAAAAGTATGAGTTTAATTCTCGACGTACATGCAAGACAAATATTGGATTCACGTGGCAATCCGACCATCGAAGTTGATATAATTACCGAAAATGGAATTCTGGGGCGTGCAGCGGTACCTTCAGGAGCATCAACCGGTGTTCATGAAGCCGTGGAGCTTCGCGACGGAGACAAAAATATTTACCTGGGTAAAGGTGTCTTAAAGGCTGTTGCCAATGTGAATGATAAAATTGCTCCTGAGCTAAAAGGGATTGATGTTTTCGAGCAAAACAGTATCGACAAGTTACTGCTTGCGATTGATGGAACTGAAAACAAAGGGAATCTTGGAGCAAATGCCATTTTGGGTGTTTCTCTTGCGGTTGCAAAAGCTGCCGCTCAGGAAAGTCGGCAGCCACTTTACCGTTATATTGGGGGAGTTAATGCCAATACCCTACCTATTCCAATGATGAATATTGTAAACGGTGGGTCTCATTCTGATGCTCCTATTGCCTTTCAAGAATTTATGATTATGCCGGCTGGTGCTTCTTCATTTTCAGAAGCTTTAAGATGGGGCACGGAGATATTTCATACTTTGAAAAAAATTCTACACGATAGAGGTTTATCCACAGCTGTAGGTGACGAAGGTGGCTTTGCTCCTAAATTTGAAGGTACGGAGGATGGTGTAGAAACCATTCTTGAGGCTATTGAAAAAGCGGGATATACTCCCGGCAAAGATATTTTCCTAGCTTTTGACTGTGCAGCTTCCGAATTTTACAAAGATGGCAAGTACGACTATACAAAATTTGAGGGTCCGAATGGTGCAATCCGAACAAGTGCAGAGCAAGTTGAATATCTTGCATCTTTAACTGAGAAATATCCAATTATTTCCATAGAGGATGGCATGGATGAGGATGATTGGGCTGGATGGAAATTATTATCAGAAAAAATTGGTTCCAAAGTCCAGTTGGTTGGTGACGATTTATTTGTAACCAATGTAAGACGTCTGCAGCAAGGTATTGATACTCAATCGGGGAATTCCATATTAGTCAAAGTAAATCAAATTGGTACTTTAACTGAAACGATTAATGCAGTTTCTTTAGCACAAAATAGTGGGTATACTTCAGTAATGAGTCATCGTTCTGGAGAAACCGAAGACTATACCATTGCTGACCTCGCGGTAGCTTTAAATTGTGGTCAGATTAAAACGGGCTCTGCCTCACGTTCAGATAGAATTGCGAAATATAATCAGCTTTTGCGTATTGAAGAGGAATTGGGCAGTAGTGCGCGTTTTCTGGGCAAGAATTTCAAGTATGTAAAATAAAACAGATCAAGATCCGGCGCTTGATTGTTAATAAGTTGAAAATAAGCGATCCCGGGATATACAATCCCGGGATATATTTACACTGATGTACAGGTTCATAAATCTAATTCGAAATAAATATTTCATTACAGCACTTGCATTTTTAAGTTGGATGCTGTTTTTTGACCGTAATGATCTATTGTCTCAATATGAATACCGAAGTCAGCTAAAAAAGCTTCAGGCAGAAAAAGAATTCTATCTCAAAGAATCGGCGAAAGCAATCAAAGATCTGAATGAACTGACCACAGACAAGGCAAAACTCGAAAAATTCGCCCGCGAAAAATATCTGATGAAAAAAGAGAATGAAGATGTTTTTGTGATTATTACAGAGGAAGCGAAGTTAGATTAATGAATCTTTAGTTTATCAATTTCCAAA
>VGGW01000187.1 GCA_016868395.1 Bacteroidota bacterium
TCAAGGGTATTTACTTTCTTTTTCGCCAGATCATCGATAACTTTACTCAGGCGTTTACTGAGTACCAAACTGGTATCCGGATACATTCCGGCAAACTCCTTGTAAAAGTCAGCCTCTCTGCTTTGCAAATTACTGATTACCGCATCAGAAATAAAAATATCATTGGCATACTTTTTTGAGAGGCTAAATAAAAGTTTATTAGCTTCTAAGGAGTCAAATACACTAATATGCGGACTTAAAAAAGCCAGATAAGGTGCAGCAAGCATATCATTTTCATCAAGTACGGCGGTTAAAACCGAAAGTAATTCTTTGTAATTCTTGCTCGACAAGACGGAGGGTAATGCCGTTAAAGCCTGCATTCGCAGTGTCCAATCAGGACTTTTCAAAATAGGTATTACATCATCCTTTTCCAGAACTCCGAGTCCCTCCATGGTCCAAAGGGCATGAACCCTGGCCAAAGTGTTTGAACCCAATTTCAATGCCTGCCTTAAGGCAAAAACCATACTCTTGTCCTTGCTATCCACCAAAATTTGTTGAGCCCTGTTTCTAACCCATCCATTGGGGTGGGATAATAAGTCAATTAATTTTGAATGATCCTGCGGAATTTTGACTACCCCGGCTTTCCTGCCTTTGGGCACTACCTTGTAAATACGCCCATAATTGAGTGGTTGGGTCAAATTTCTGGCTTTAATCTCGCCTTTCAGATAGGGTGTCAAATAGGTCTTGTGTTGTATGATTCCACGGTACATATCCACGATATACAAAGCACCATCCGGACCGGTATGTAAATTTACAGGGCGGAATCGTTCATCGGTACTGGCTAAAAATTCCCGCCCGATATAAGCTTGTTTACCTGAAACCCGGTAGCCGTCCTTACTTAAAATATTTCGCTTAATCAGATTTGCAGAGGGCTCTGCAACAAATGCATTGCCATAATAATCAGGACCAAACAAAGTGCTATTAAAAATTACCGGTCCGCAGGCAGCAGTAAAATTAACCAGCTTTAAATTCTCGTCAATAATCCCTTTCATATACGCCCTGTTCACTCCGGTATTTGGCCTGATCGGATAAACCTTGTTGTTTTTTATGATACTTTCTGAAAAACCGGCATGTTTTGCCTGATTGGAATTAGTGGCTCCAAAGCCCGGACTGAAATAATCGCCCTGAAGATTCTCGGAGTTATTGTTATAAAACAAACGGCCCTGGTCATCCTGTGAAATTCCCCACTGCCCCCTGAAATGGGTTCGCTCAATCAACCATTTATTACCTTGTTTTCTATATCTTTTAGTAGACTTAGCATTATAAATCCAATTATCCAAGGCTCTTAACAAGCCATTTGGTTGATGTTCTACATTTCCACCTTCAGCATAGGCGGCATCCACAAGTGTTTTATTTATTGGCTTATCATTTTTTATTTCAAAAAACCAGAGGTTTGGAGCTTCCGCCACCAGAATTCCATTTTCAACAAAACATATAGCACGCGGTAGAACCAAAGAGTCAAGAAAAACCTTTCTCTCATCCATTACACCATCTCTGTTCCGATCGGTCAGAATAACAATTTTCCCTACAGGCAGATCCTCACCTGTACCCAATGAATCGGGCATATAATTCTCCATTTCTACTACCCAAATTCTGCCCTTGTCGTCAAAACTTATGGCAACCGGAGTGTTTAAGAGAGGTTCAGTAGCGACGATATGAACACCAAATCCCTTCTCAATTTGCATATTACGGACAGATTCCAGAGCAGAAAGAACAGGCGATTCAGAATAGTATTTTCTAAGTGATAAAGAATCAGCATGGTAATTCCTCTCTGATGATTTCCACTGAGTGCTATTGCTAAATAGCTGCAGAAAAATAATCAGCAAAAAAGGAATTGAAAATAAGATCGTCTTCATAAAAATTAATCTGCAAAATCAATGACCAATAATATTCAGATCACCATTCTTACTTAAAAATAAGGTATAGGCATTCGCAAAAGATTCTCTTCTTTTACGGCCACTTAGAGAAACCATCCATTTCTTAATAAAATATTCAGCGTCAATCTTTAGTGAATTCCAGACACTTTTCGTCTTCTTCTGATTGACAAAGATATTAAACTTGGTCACCTCCGGATCAATCATCGAGACCTTGTCCGAGAGTACTTCAAAACCTTCAGACTGTACCAGAAAACGAATTGAAGTAGGAGTATACATATTAATGTGGCCATAATTCAAAAAATGCTTCATTCGTTTGTCCACATCGTAACGATAATCACAAGGAACCTCAAGAATCAGATGCTTGGATACCCTTTTTATTTCCCGCAATAACATGCGTTCAAACTCCACATGTTCTAATACATGCGCCAGAATAACGAGATCAAATTCATTATCCTCAAAGGGAATATGATAGCCATCGAAAATATTGACCGATTTTAAGTTATTTAGCTTTCTGGCTTTGATTTGTTCAATACCGCTTTCAGAAATCTCTATGGCGTGCATTTCCGGAAATGAATTCATTCTGTCTAAGTGCTGTAAAATACTTCCATCACCAGCCCCTACTTCCAGAACCTTCTTAAATTCCAAGCCCTTGCAAACATCAAGGATGTTTTTTGCTTTATACTTTGCACCCAGCATTCTCCATTGTTCATCTCTACCAAGGTAGAAATCATCATAGGCGCTTTTAACTTCAGCACTTAAAATCTCCTTCCTCATCTTAAATACCCAGGCAATTATTGTTTTTATAAAACACTGAAGTAGACTTACGATAAAAAAGACCCGGAGAGATCCCACTGAATGATAATTCCCTAAACCCCTGATTTTTCAAAAAGCTAAGTGCAGAAACATAAGATTCGCGCTCTGAATCATCCAAAACTATTACTCCTCTCTCACTGAGTGCAGCCGGAGAGCGGTAGCAGCAGTTCACCCTATCGCGGCCATCCACAACAATGATATCAAACTTCAGACCCAAACTTTCGGGTATCTTACTGTAATCGCCGTCATTCTGAAGTTCGCAGAATATCATTTCAGAGTTTGACGGTTTGGTTGCCAATATTTTTTCATACCATGCTTGATCATGTTCTACAGAAACAACCTTTTGTGCCCGTTCAGCATAATAAAAAGTTGAATTTCCCGAACCAAATTCGAAAATGGTATGATCCTTTTGAATACGATCGGCTATAAAATCAATGAAAGAATACGTGACCCATGGAATAGGCTCTGAATTTCGTCCAAGGGGTGTTTTAGTTTCAAATGATTTGAACCAGCCTATTTCTGATAAATAGCCCTTTAATCCGAAAGACAATAGGGTTTTTATTCTTGCCGGATTAATTAAACTGGTATAGGATTCCGTTTTTTTCAACGTTTTACGATTTTTTGAATGATTGAGATTAAAAATAAGGATTTAAGCATATTTATTCCCTGTTTTCTTGTTTCAGGAAAGACTAGGATAAAAAAAGTAGCAGAAAAATAAGCGATAAGTGTAGCAAAGGCAGCACCCTGAAGTCCGTATAAAGGTATCCAGAAAAATCCCAATACAACATTGACCACGGCACCGGCAGCAGTGCGATAGAGGGAATATCTGGTATAACCCTCAGCTACCAGGTACTGTCCACTTGCACTACCCAGAAAAACAAAAACACCAGCCCAGATATGAATAGACAAAATTTTTGCGCCCCCTGCAAACTCTGCAGCATAAAAGTATCGGTAAATGTAGACCGATGCAAAACTCATCACTAATGCAATACTCAGACTGATTAAAACCATTAGATCATACATATCGCTCAATCTTTTCTGATACCGTGATGGATCATCCCTGCGGGCATTCATGATTGCCGGAAATACTGAAGTGACGATTGCAACAGGAATAAAATACCAGCTTTCACTCCAATTAACCACGGTAGAATAGATTCCAAGGGCTCCTACACCCAAAAAACTTTCTACCATAAGCTGTCCTATTTTCATGTAAACAGTAACCAGAATGGCTGAAAACGCAAGTGGCCAGGAATGTTTTAAAAGATATTGGGCAAGGGTTCCTTCATATTCCCACTCAGAGGTATGATTCCCTCTCGCTTTATATACTATCAGATAACCTATTCCTAAAATTGCTGCATCAATGAGCAAAGTCCAGATAAACCATGATAATGTTGCAGAAATAAGAATTAAAATAAGTTTAATGCCAGCCGACAGCAGATTCCCTGTCACCTGTACCATCATGACATATTTTCCCTGAACCCTGGATTGGAAATAACTATCGATTATAGATAATGACTGAGTGATACCGATGCAGGAAGCAATCAGAATATAACTGACCGGTACATCACCGCTGTCTCCTTTAAAAAGCAAGTAAGTTAGCCAGGAAAGCGGAATAATAGCAATTCCGGCCACAAGCCGCATACGGAAAGCCGTACCAAGCAGCTTGTTTTTTTTCTCAGGTTCTGAGAGAAGTTCACGGGTTATGAAACCATCAAGCCCAAGCGCTGCTGCAGCCAGAAAAAAAGTGACGAATACAAGGGGGTAATTAAGCATCACATTTGCCGTCTTACCGAGATAATTGGCAACGGCAATACCCGCAAGAATTTTAATGCCCAAACTTCCTACCCTGGCCAGGAACAACCAGCCGGTATTTTTCAGGTATTTCCTAAAAGCTTGCTGATCAAACCCGGGTAAGACTGAAAACTTCATTAACACAAATATATAAGAAAAGCCCCGGATTAAATCCGGGGCCTTTCGCATGTTATTTTACAATATGTTCGTATAATTACTGATTTACAAACTTCTTTGCATTAATCTTACGCTCATTCTCTGTGAGGTATATTTTCCGTAAACGCATACTCTTTGGTGTGATCTCTATATACTCATCAGCCTGAATGTATTCCATTGCTTCTTCTAATGAAAACTTAACCGCAGTAGCAATTCGGGTATTATCATCAGAACCCGATGCGCGCATATTAGTCAAAGCCTTTCCTCTCACCACATTGACAACCAAATCATTATCCCGGATGTGCTCTCCCATAATCTGACCTTCATAAACTTCAACACCAGGCTCAACAAAGAATCGGCCGCGATCTTGCAATTTATCAATGGAGTATGCCGTAGTCGATCCCTTTTCCATGGATACAAGAACACCATTCAAGCGTCCGGGAATATGACCTTTCCAAGCCTCATAAGCTTTAAAACGATGAGCCATAATGGCCTCACCTGCAGTAGCAGTCAATACATTGTTCCGAAGTCCGATAATACCCCGAGAAGGAATTTCAAACTCCAGATGCTGAAGGTCGCCTTTGGGCTCCATGATCAGCAACTCACCCTTTCGCTGTGTGACCAATTCGATGACCTTACCTGAAACTTCTGCGGGAACATCTACGATAAGTGTTTCGATCGGTTTACATTTGACGCCATCAATTTCTTTGATAATTACCTGTGGTTGTCCAACCTGGAGCTCATAACCTTCACGACGCATGGTTTCAATCAAAACCGATAAATGGAGAATTCCACGGCCGTAAACCAGATA
>VGGW01000188.1 GCA_016868395.1 Bacteroidota bacterium
GGCAGGCATCAATACAGCGGGTGCAGGTCCCACAATAATCTTTAGATGGAATTAAATCATATTCAAGATCCAGATCAAGAATCAATTCCGCAAGAAAGAAGAAAGAGCCTGTATTCTTGTTTATCAAATTGCTATGCTTTCCAATCCAGCCGATTCCTGCTTTTTTTGCCCAAACTTTGTCAAGTACAGGTGCGGAATCCACGAAGGCACGTCCACTTACCTCTCCAATCTCTGATCGGATAAGAACCATCAGTTGCTTTAATTTATCCTTTATGACCTGGTGATAATCTTCACCATAAGCGTATTTACTGATCTTAGGTGCAGTCTGATCCTGTTGTTGCTGATTAGTGAAATAATTTAATGAAAGTGAAATGACCGAACGTGCACCTTCGACAAGTTTTCGTGGATCCAATCGCTTGTCAAAATGGTTTTCCATGTAGCTCATTTCTCCATGGTATCCATTTTTTAGCCAATTTTCTAATTTTGGTGCCTCCTCTTCCAAAAATTCAGCTTTAGAGATGCCACAAAACTGAAAGCCAAGTTTGTAGGCTTCATTTTTTATAAAGCTGGAATATTGTGAACTATTGACCATTATTTAAGCCAAAGATAGGAATTAGAAGATATGCTTAATGAGTTCATAATCAGGATTTAGAATGAATATTACTCACAATCGCTTGAAGTGATGGTCATTTGATTATCTCCAAGTGGTTTCAATATTCCCTATGCTCATCTAAAGCCCACAGGTATGCCATGAAGTTAAAGACTTTATGAGGATATAAAAATTTAAGGAAAATTAGCATGCTGTGAAATATTCTCACCTTTAAGGAATAAAACAAGGTATGTACAAAGTTGTAGGGAGTGTTGATAAGCATGATTTTAGCCTTACTATAAATCTGAATAGCCTCAAATCATACGAAATAGCTCTTTCTATTTTAGTGTTTTACTGAAAAGTTCCAATGTTCTTACCCAGGCAAGTTTTGCAGCATCGGCATTGTAACGTTCTCCTCCGGTATCATTGTTGAAGGCATGCTGAACCCCATCATAAATAAATAACTGGTAATCTGTACCTACAGACTTTAAAGCGGTTTCATAAGCAGGAATTCCAGCGTTGACACGTTCATCCATTCCTGCATAATGGAGCATTAATTTTGCCTTTATTTTTGGAACATCAGCCGGATCAGGCTGTCCACCATAATAGGCAACAGCTGCATTTAGAGATGCCAGATTTACGGCAAGGAGATTAGTCATTCGACCGCCCCAACAGAATCCTACACAACCGGTTTTACCGTTACTTTCTTTCCTCAATTTGAGGTATACGAAAGCATTTAAGAAATTATTTAGGTTTTTAGAAGCATCTATTTTGCTAAACATTTCACGGGCATCATCCGTATTGTTTGGTGTTCCTCCAAATGGCGAGAGGGCATCCGGGGCAAGAGCAATAAAACCGGCCTTAGCAATTCGTCTGGCTATATCTTTAATGTGAGGGTTTAGACCACGATTTTCATGAATTACCACCACACTACCAAATTTCCCACTTCCTTTTGGTCGGGCGAGATAACCTTTCATGGTACAATCATCGCCGGGGTAGGAAATATCCTCAATAATGAGGTCATCGTCTTGCTCCGATACGGTTTCTGCCTTAGCGTAACCTACCTCCAGAACAGAAAGTGCGGATAGAGCCATGGCAGCACTTCCCGTAAGTTTGATCAGGCGATTCATAAACGACTTCCTACTCAAGGGTTTGTGAGTATATTCGTCGTAAAGATTAATGATTTTCTGATCCATACAAACTTTTGTTTAGCCTAAAGTAACAATCAATTTTATATCAAAACAAGGTATTACTGCCTCCTGATTTTATCCTGCCCAAGTGTTTATAGGCTGCCTCAGTGCATTCCCGGCCTCTGGAGGTACGCATGATATAACCTTCTTGAATTAGAAAAGGCTCATAAACCTCCTCTATGGTTCCTTCTTCTTCACCAACAGCGGTTGCTATGGTTTTAAGTCCGACTGGTCCACCTTTAAATTTATCGATGATCGTCAACAGAATCTTATTATCCATCTCATCCAGTCCATGTTCATCAACATTTAGGGCATTTAAAGCGTATTTTGCAATATCGGTATCAATACTTCCTGAACCTTTTATTTGTGCAAAATCCCGGGTTCGGCGAAGTAAGGCATTAGCTATACGAGGAGTTCCTCTGCTTCTACGCGCAATTTCATAAGAGCCTTCTTCAGAAATTTCTGTTTTCAAAATATGTGCAGAGCGTTGAATAATAGTAGTCAAAAGCTTAGCATCATAATACTCCAGACGGCTATTGATGCCAAAACGGGCACGCAGTGGCGCAGTAAGCAGGCCTGAGCGGGTGGTAGCACCAACCAAAGTAAAGGGATTCAACGAAATTTGAACGGAGCGTGCGTTTGGTCCGGTTTCAAGCATGATATCAATTTTGAAATCTTCCATGGCGGAGTAGAGGTATTCTTCTACCAGAGGGCTCAAACGGTGAATTTCATCTATGAACAGAATGTCACCCGCTTCAAGATTAGTTAATAATCCCGCCAGATCACCGGGTTTATCTAATACGGGTCCGGAAGTGACACGCATATTTACCCCCATTTCATTGGCTATGATATGCGAGAGAGTAGTTTTTCCGAGTCCGGGAGGGCCATGAAGCAAGACATGATCCAATGCTTCGCCTCGTTGTTTTGCTGCCTGCACGAAAATCCGAAGATTAGCTAAAATTTTATGCTGTCCTGTGAAATCTTCAAAGGCCTGAGGTCGTAGAACTTTCTCGATTTCCCGTTCTACTGGTGAAAGCTTCTCTTCTCCCGGATCAAGATGTTCATTCATAGATTGTGATAGTTTTTCTCAGTATTATTCGAATTATTCATCAGATTAAAGATAAATCTTAAATGCTTAATTCTTAAATATAATGGGTGATCAATTTAATTATACTTTCTGAAAAAGCTGTTCAATTTAATTTGAATTACTCCCAGAAAAGCTTCTCTGAAAATCTTGGTACTCATCTTAGAGGTGCCTTCAGTACGGTCGGTAAAAATGATTGGCACTTCAACCACATTGAAACCATATTTGATGGCAGTGAACTTCATTTCGATTTGAAAAGCATAGCCAATGAACCTGATTTTATCGAGCGGAATAGTTTCAAGCACCACCCGACGGTAGCATTTAAAACCTGCGGTTGTATCCCGGATATCGATTCGGGTAATCCAACGTACATAAACGGAAGCAAAGTAAGACATCAATACCCTGCTCATTGGCCAGTTGACCACATTTACTCCCTTAATGTATCTTGAGCCGATGGCAAGGTCTGCACCTTCCAGGCAAGCGGTTTTCAAACGAATCAAATCATCCGGGTTATGAGAAAAATCAGCATCCATTTCAAAAACATATTCGTAATTGCGTTCAAGGGCCCATTTGAAGCCGTGGATATAGGCTGTTCCGAGTCCAAGCTTACCGGTTCGTTCTTCGATGTGAATCATGCCCTTGTATTCTTCTTGCAGATTCTTAACAATTTCAGCAGTACCATCAGGCGAACCATCATCCACAACCAAAATATGAAACAAGTCGGGGAGAGAAAATACCTTGCGTATGATATTTTCTATATTTTCCTTTTCATTATAGGTTGGAATGATAACGATGCTGTCTGATAACACGAATACAGATTTGATATTGCTAAAATACTGCTTTAAAAATAGAGCGCATGACTATCAGCTACTCTTTTCAATTAATAGTTTAAATGTTTTTTTAGTCAGGTTTTGCTGAAGCCATAGTTTCTTTTGAAAAGTCCTCCGCTCCATGAGCAAGCCTTTTTAATGGCTTCAGAATTGCGATTACTATACCCCCAATCAGAGTGCAGAAAACAGCTATTCCCGTAAAAATTTCAAGTTCACCGGCGGTTTGCGACCATACACCTACCCATCCTGCTACGTAATTGCCAAGTCCGGTGGCGGCGAAAAATACACCCATCATGATTGATGCGTATTTCATTGGGGCAAGTTTAGTGATAAAGGATAATGCAACGGGAGCGGCGCTAAGTTCTCCAATGGTATGGAACAGATAGGCAAGTACAAGCCAATACATCGCAGAAGCTCCATCATTTTGGTATTGTATGGATGCGGCAGACATAAATAAAAATCCCCAGCCCATGATTATTACCCCAGTTGCAATTTTAAAGATAGAGGAAGCTTCTTTACCATTTCGCTTCCGGTTAAACCAAAATGCAGCTACCGGAATTCCGAGGGTAATGATGAAGAAAGAATTTACCGATTGAAACCAGGTTGCGGGGACTGTCCAGTTCAGGAATTCAATCATACGATTCGTTTTTTCTGAGGCATACAGGTTCATTAAACCTCCTGCTTGTTCAAATGCACCCCAGAAAACAATGATCATCAAGAAAGAAAGTAACATTACCTTAACGCGGTCTTTTTCAATATCAGTTAATGGTTTAGAAATTAAATGCTGATCGGCAAGGGATAATGTTTTAGTAGCCTCTCCAACACCTTTAAGATAGCTGCTTCCTGCCATGAATACGATCAATCCGAGCGCCATTCCTATTCCTGCCAATCCAAATCCATAATGCCAGCCCATTGTTTCTCCGACATAGCCGATGATGATACCTGCTAAAAAGGCTCCTGTATTTATGCCGATATAAAAAATAGTAAAGCCTTTATCACGGCGGTCGTCACCTTTTGGGTATAGTCCACCAACCATTGTTGAAATATTTGGTTTTAAACAACCCACGCCGGCAATAATTAGTCCTAATCCAATGTAAAAAGTAACTAAAGATTGGAAGGCAAGAATACTATGTCCTGCAACCAGCAGTAATCCACCGAGAATCACCGCCTTCTTTTGTCCGGTGAATTTATCTGCAAGAATCCCACCCGGAATAGACGATAAATAGACAAGAAAAGTGTAAATTCCGTACAACTTCAAGGCTTCACTACTGGTCCATCCAAATCCAGGATTATCACCATTGACACTTGAAACAAGAAAAAGGACGAGTAATGCCCGCATACCATAAAAGCTGAATCTCTCCCACATCTCAGTAAGAAATAAGACATATAACCCTCTGGGGTGTCCAAATAGCTGTTTTTGTTGTATTTCCATGCGATTCTAAATAACAGTGATTGTTTTGAATTTATTATCAGATTAAATTATACTCCATATTGGTTATAAAAGGAGTAAAACGTTCAATTATAATTAAAATTTACTAAAATTGTTTACTTATATTACTTGTTCAAATTTATAAATCCCTTACAATGGTTGAGAAAACTTCATTAATTACGAATGATGCAGTTGTTTTAGGAATTCTGATGAGTATTTTGGGATTTGTGTTTTGGTCATC
>VGGW01000189.1 GCA_016868395.1 Bacteroidota bacterium
TGTTTTATTTATTATTATAAATGCAAAGGTAATGAAATACATTGAAACCCTATAAATTATTTTGTGGACAGAAATCGTTTATGGAGCCTATATAACCTGAGTTCGATATAAACAATCTAATTTATGTGAAATTGATATAAAATCTTGCCGGGTAGGTCCTGATTATTTTTCTCTGTCTGTTTCTCCCAGCCCAATATTCTGCCTTATTTTTTTTTGGAAATGGAATCCTTTTCCTAAAATTCAATAAGGTCAAAAAGATAAGGCGACTACCCGGGTTTGTGCTTTTATTACCGCAGCGGCCGTCCCGATGAATAACAGCAGCAGGTAAACTAAACCTTGCCGAAGGATTATCTTCCGGCAAGGAATCATCTGAAATCAAGTAGCATTTCTTGCCGGAAATACTCCGGAGGAAAGGACTGCAGGAAGCGATAACACGCAGGTATTGCTTTGCAAAAACCAATCATAGGCTTCCGGAGCAATAGGAGATCCATCAAAAAGATAATTTCTAATATCGCACTAAGGTTATTTAAATAATGATATTGATTTATAATAAGTCTTATAATTAATATTATGTTAAATAGTAAAATAGCTATCTACCCTATAAATAAAATAGCCTGAACAAATTTATGATCAGGCTTTCTAAAAAAAATAATTTCGTGGAATTATAAATTTTCCAATTTGGCAGAAATCTCAGTCACTTTCTCCTGGTTTCTTTTAATAAGATAATAAGTTTTTAAATTTTCGAGCGCAATACGGGATTTAGGATCAAGTTCACTTGATTTATTTAAATAAGGAAAAGCTTTATCTAATTCGATCTCACCTAGTTTGATCATTGCTTCATATTCTTTTTGTTGATTTGGTGGAAGCTGGTTGGCCTTATTATATAAATTGATACCCTTATTTAAAATAATGCCTCCAATATTGGTGCTTGCATCCGCAAAATTAGGATCAATCTTTAATGCTACTGTATAGGCCTCAATTGCTTTATCTGACTCGCCCATGGTACTATAAGCGATTCCAAGATAATAAGGATATAATTTATTATCAGGGTTTTTCTGAGCTTGTTCAGATATTTTGGTAATTACTTCTTTTTGCTTACCAGACATCAGACTTAGTTCAATTTCCTGAGTTGCTAATTGGGTATCATTAAATTTAGTAGCCCCTTCAGATGCTACTGCAATCGCTCTTGCTGTGTCGCCTTCCATTGTGTAAAGACGTGACAAGTCAAGGTATATTTGGTTATTTGCTGAAAATTTAGTTTTTATCAAGGCTTCATAACTTTGAATCCCAGCTTTATAATTTTTAGCGTTAATTGCTGAAAGTCCGGTATAATACGTAATGGTAGTATCTCCCGGTCGAAAGTCTAAGGCATTGTTAAATGCTGTATATGCATCTGCAAAATTATTCGTTTGATAGGCCTTAACTCCTAGATTTAGTTCATACTGGCTGAAAACAGTGGCTTTAAGATTATCAAGATTTGCCTTATTTTCACCTGCCTTATCCAATTCCATTGCTTTGGTATGAGCTGCTTTTGCCTCCGTAATCAATGGTTTTGAGGTCTCAACCACAGTATCTAACAAGGCTAGTTCTCCGTAAATAAGTGCTTTGTAAGTCCATGCAGCAGGATCCTCAAGCGTTTTAGGATGTACGACTGCTTTGTCTATGGATGTCTTAGCAGTTTTAATGTTTGGAATTGCTAAGAGCATTGAATTAGCATCTCTTAATCCTAAAAATTTTTCATAGTTAGATTTGGCACTACTTACTTCGCCTTTTTGAGCTAAAACTAATAAGGATGAAGCAGTGAAAATAGCTGCCAAAATGAAAGATTTAATTTTCATGTTTTTAATTTAGTTTGAGTTGGTTTATTTTGTTCTTTATTTTTTGTAATTCTGATACTTCTCCGGTATTATTATACAATATAGATAATGATGTTAAAGTTTTCAATTCATTGGGATCGATTTCATTTGCTTTGTTTAAATAATATTTTGAAACATACATCATTCCACTTTGTTCTTTGTCTTTTAGATATAAATTAAGATATAATAATCCTAACGCAAAATTTGCTTCATAATTATTAGGGTTAATGGTTAAAATTACTTTATAATACTCCTCGGCCTTTGAGATATTACCAGTCATTTCATATGAAAAACCCGCTAAATAATTCAAATTGATGTTATTTTCATCTAGTTTCAGTGCCTGATCAGTAAATTTAATTATTTCTGAATAATCATTTTTATTGAATAAAATATTTAAAAGTTTAAATACGAGATCACGATTTGTGGTATATGCTTGACTTCCTTTGGTCAAGACTCTTATCATGTTTTTTTCATCATTAAGTGACTCATACAGATTTGCTAAAACCATATAATATTCAGCTTTAGGATTTTTTGAAATCAACTTTTCATAATATCCTACAGATCTGATATAATTTCCGGTTTCTTGACAAAGAATTGCCAGATTATGTAAAATGGAAAGATTATCCCTATCTATTGAATCAAGAATTGTAAAGTATTTTAGTGCCTCGGTATATTTGCGATTCTTAAATGTTGTGTTTGCGCGATATAAATAGGTTAATTTTAATTGATTCTCAATATACAGAATCTGTTCCTGAACTTCATCCTGAAACTTAGAACCATAAACCTTGTTCATAGAAAAAAGGGTCTCATCCAGCGGATCTTTTTTGTAATTAAATTTCAGACCGGAATCCAATCTGGCGAATGTTGAATAAACAAGACTTCTAACAAGATTGTTCCTGAAAGCTACTGAATCTACTTTCGTTTTATATGCATTATCAATTATCTTACGAGCGTTTTCCAGGTTTTTTAGATCTTTTGTGGAAGTAAATTGAGCGAAACTATTCATAGCTTCCTTGATGACAAGAGCCTGATTCTGAGTCTGGGCTTCAACAATGCTCCTATTCAAAAAAACAAAACATATTAATATAATAAGTCTGTTGTTCATTGATTGACTATTCAGTTATTGGATCCTCTTCTCCTGAATTTAATTGATTTCCGTTTTCTTCTTCTTTGGCATCTATTTCTTCTACCACCTCATCCTCATGCTCAACCTTTGCGATGGAAGCTATGGAATCCTCTCCTTTGAAGGTAATTAAACGAACACCTTGAGTGGCTCGACCCATAACCCGCAGATCACTAACGCCAATTCTAATAACAATACCGGATTTGTTGATAATCATTAAATCATCCTGATCCGTTACATCCTTTATGGCAACCAGTTCTCCTGTTTTCTCAGTTATATTAATGGTTTTAACACCTTTTCCTCCCCTATTAGTTACCCGATAATCATCGATATCAGTTCGTTTACCATATCCGTTTTCAGAAACAACCAAAACCGTAACTTCAGGATTGTTTACGCTGATCATGCCAACAACCTCATCATTTGCATGGGCCAGCGTAATACCCCGAACGCCAGTAGCGGTACGACCCATTGGCCGAACCGTAGATTCGTTGAATCTGATTGCTCTGCCTGATCTTAAAGCCATTACAATTTCACTTGTTCCTGTAGTGAGACAAGCCTCAAGTAACTGATCGCCTTCATTAATATTGATTGCATTAATGCCATTGGCCCTTGGTCGCGAATAAGCCTCAAGAGAGGTCTTTTTGATAGTACCTTTTTTGGTACACATAATAATGAAGTTATTCTCTAAATAATCCTGATCTTTTAGATTAACAACTTTGATGTAAGCCTTAATATTTTCTTCCTTCGGAATATTAATTACATTCTGAATGGCTCTACCCTTACTTGTTCTCGTTCCTTCAGGAATCTCAAATACCCTCAACCAGAAACATTTACCTGTTTCGGTAAAAAACAACATGTAATTATGATTGGTTGCGATTAATATGTGCTCAATGAAATCTTTATCTCTGGACTGAGAACCCATTGATCCTTTTCCACCTCTGCCTTGCTTACGGTATTCGGTTAAAGGCGTTCTTTTGATGTAACCTTCATGTGAAATAGTAATGACAACCTCTTCATCAACAATAAAATCCTCCATTCTCATGTCCTCTGCAGAATGAGTAATTGAGGTCCGCCTTTCATCCCCAAATTTATCGCGTATTTCTGTGAGTTCATCCGTAATAATCTGCATCCGTAAACCTTCATCCGCCAATACTGATTTCAAGTACTCAATGGTATTCATTAATTCGGCATATTCTTCCTTTATTTTATCTCGTTCAAGCCCTGTTAAACGTCTTAAGGTCATGTCGAGTATTGCTCTAGCCTGGATGTCAGAAAGACTAAAACTTTCCATTAAACTAATCCGGGCGTCATCCGGACTATTGGAGGCACGAATCAATTTAATAACCTCATCCAAATGATCCAAAGCAATTAATAATCCTTCCAGGATGTGGGCTCTTTTTTCAGCCTCGGCTAAATCAAACCTGGTTCTGCGAATTACTACTTCATGGCGATGATCAACAAAATGCCTGATGAGGTCTTTGAGATTCAACATCATCGGCCGACCATTTACTAAGGCAATATTGTTGACACTAAATGAAGTTTGAAGTGCAGTGAATTTAAAAAGATTATTCAGAACAACCGAGGCATTTGCATCTCGCTTAATTTCATAGACAATACGCATTCCATCTCTATCAGACTCATCCCTGATTTCAGAAATTCCTTCAATTTTTTTATCATTGACCAAACCGGCAGTTTGTTCAATCATATTGGCCTTGTTAACGAGATAAGGTATTTCGTTCACAATAATTCGTTCTCGATCACCTTTGTAGACTTCAATTTCGGCTTTTGCCCTCATAACGATTCTACCCCGGCCTGTCTCAAATGCTTCCTGGACTCCTGAATACCCATATATGATACCTCCGGTGGGGAAATCCGGAGCTTTTACGTGTTGCATTAAATCTGCAACCGTGAGATCTTTATTTTGAATATAGGCAATCGTAGCATTAACCACCTCAGTTAAATTATGAGGAGGCATATTGGTTGCCATACCTACCGCAATACCGGAGGCGCCATTAACCAGTAAGTTGGGAATTCTCGATGGAAGAACAGTAGGTTCTTCCAAAGTATCATCAAAATTAAGCTGAAAGTCGACCGTATCTTTGTTAATGTCAGCAAGCATTTCTTCTGCAAGTTTTTTCAATCTTGCCTCTGTGTAGCGCATTGCTGCTGGTGAATCTCCGTCAATAGAACCAAAATTACCTTGACCGTCGACCATAGGATACCTTAGACTCCAATCTTGCGCCATCCTAACCATAGCAAAATAAACTGAAGAATCATTATGGGGGTGGTATTTACCTAAGACATCTCCTACGATACGAGCAGATTTTTTATGCGGTTTAGTACTTGTCACTCCCAAATCCAACATCCC
>VGGW01000190.1 GCA_016868395.1 Bacteroidota bacterium
CCGGTGGTAAAGCTGCTAATCCGGCTATTTTTGCTATTGCAAGTATTTGGAAGGTAAAAGCTTTTCAGCCAATTACTGATAACTGGGGACCAATCCCGTACTCTGAAGTAGGAAATGGAAAGCGTTCAGTAAATTACGATGCTCAGGATGTGATTTACAAAGATTTCTTGACCACCCTGACTAAAGCAACTAATGACCTTCAGGCGTTTAAAGGAAGAAATGTATTGGGTAATAATGACCTGATTTACAATGGAGATGTAGATAAGTGGATTCGATTTGCTAATACCTTACGTCTTCGTATTGCGATGCGTATTTCAGCTGTTGAGCCTGCATTGGCAAAAACAAATGCTGAAGCTGCCGTAGCTGGTGGTGTGATGGAAACCAATGCACATGATGCTTACATCAGAACAACTGCCAATAACATCAATAGATTTAACCAGGCAACTGCATGGAATGAGTTTCGTATGAGTGCGGCAATGGAGTCTGTGATGGTGGGTTTCGAAGATCCACGTGCCACTAAGTACTGGGCACCTGTTCCCGGAACAACAGCAACGTATAAAGGATTACGTAACGGTTATTTGCCGGTAGACCTAGGTCAGCCTGCAAATGCTGTATCTGCAGTATCAAACGTAAATGACAGATTCCTGCCGGCTAATATGAACACAAATCCATTTGATGTGATGATGGCTGCCGAAGCATGGTTCTTAAGAGCTGAGGGTGTTTTAAAAGGATGGAACATGGGTACCGGTACTGCTCGCTCATTCTATGAGAAAGGTATTGAATTATCCATGAGACAGTGGGGTATCACTGATGCAGCTGCCATAGCGGCCTATACTGCAAGTACAAAAACTCCAAAAGCGGTTACTGGTGTTGTGGCTACTCCGGCATTGAGTGATATTACTGTAGTTTGGTCCTCTGATCCTGCAAAACAACTTGAGCAGATTATTACTCAAAAGTGGGTTGCATTATGGCCAAATGGGGTAGAAGCTTGGGCTGAATATCGTCGTACCGGTTTCCCTAAATTGTATCCAAGAATAGTATCTGAGAGTTTATTTGTTCCTGCGGACGGAGTTATTCGTCGTACGCCGTTCACTATCGGTGAGTCACAGGTAAATGCTCCGGGTCTAGCTACAGGAGTTGCAAAATTGGGTGGTCCTGATAATGAGGCTACTCGTTTGTGGTGGAATAAATAATTACACCCTTAATTTTAAAAAAGGCCATCCCGGTATTCGTCCGGGGTGGCCTTTTTTGTTTATGATTTTAAATTTCAAAAAACATATATGTAGGAATCCTCGCAGGCTCATTGCCTTTAGAGGATTGACAGCTCTGAGAATTAATTGAACAAAATAGGCTCCTTCAGTATATTATTTATCCAACTAAATTTATTTTTTTATCTTTAAGCAATCACTGTTAATCAACAAATTTTCATTATATGAAGGTTTTTTTAATGCTGAATTTGTTTTTCTAATCATCAAAATGTCGGAAATTTTAAATTTGGGGCTTAGGTATTAACAGGATTATTTTCTAAAATCCGTGCTTGATAAAATATATTAACATGTTAAAACAAATTTTTGCTGCTACACTTTTAGGTCTTTTGTTGAGTGCTTGTACAAACAATAATGACAAACTTTTTACTCTGCTGGATGAGGATGATACCGGTATAGACTTCAGAAATATGCTTCGTGAGGGTGATGAATTGAATGTAATGAACTATTCATATTTCTATAATGGTGCCGGTGTTGCAGTGGGGGATGTAAATAATGATGGCTTGCAAGACTTGTTATTTACCGGAAATATGGTTAAAAATCGCCTTTATATTAACAAAGGAAATTTTGAATTTGAAGACATCACCGAGAAAAGTGGTATTGCGTCTATGCAGGGTTGGTGTACGGGTGCGACGATGGTTGATATCAATGGAGATGGTCATCTGGATATTTACATATGCCGTTCTGCTGATATTAATCCTGAGCGTAGAAAGAATTTATTGTTTATCAATAATGGTGATCTGACCTTTATTGAGAAAGCAGATGAATATGGACTTGCCGACCATGGCTATTCAACTCAGGCCTCGTTTTTTGATTACGATAAGGACGGCGATCTTGATATGTTCTTAATTAATCACTCTTTACAGAAATATACCACTGGTATTCAGGAGAATGTTCAATTGAGAAAAGAACAAAATCCTGATTTTGCCAATAAATTGTACAGAAATGACAATGGTAAATTCAAAGATATTAGTTCTGAGGCAGGAATAACCTCCAATGTGTTAACTTTTGGCCTTGGTCTGGCTATTTCGGATGTAAACAATGATAGTTGGCCTGATGTTTATGTTTCGAATGATTTTAATGAACCTGATTATATGTTCATTAACAATGGAAATGGAACATTTACCGATAAATTGACAGAAAGCATGTCGCAGATTTCCATGTACTCCATGGGATCTGATTTGGCTGATTTTAATAATGATGGTTTAACTGACCTTGTTACACTGGATATGCTTCCTGAAAGCAATGAGACACAAAAGATGCATTCAGGGGCTGAGAACTTTGATAAAATGCAATTTTTGTTTGATAAAGGTTTTTATTTCCAGTTTAGTCGTAATATGCTTCAAAAGAATAATGGCGATGGAACCTTTTCTGAAATTGGGCAACTGGCGGGAATATCAAATACAGACTGGAGTTGGGCGGCTTTATTCTCTGACTTGGATAGGGATGGTAAGAAAGATCTTTTTGTTACTAATGGCTATGTTAAGGATTACACCGATATGGATTTTCTTAAGTTTACCATGGATGAGACGATTCGTTCAAGGCAGCAAGGGAATACAGTAGTGGCAAAGGATTTTATTGAAAAAATGCCAACCATTGTTCAGTCCAATTATGCATTTCAAAATGTAGGTAATGATCGTTTTGAAAAGAAAAATACAGAATGGGGATTGGACCAAAAGGGAATCTCGGCAGGAGCTGCCTATGCCGATCTGGATAATGATGGTGACTTGGATCTGGTGGTTAGTAATACCAATGATTTTGCGAGTGTTTATAAAAACAATTCTGAAAGATTGAATAAAAACGCTTATTTAAGAGTTCAACTGAAAGGAGATAAGCAGAATCCCCAAGGTATTGGTACGAAAGTTATCCTATACGCCAAAGGTGAAAAATATTTTCAGGAACAAATTCCCGTTAGAGGATTTCAGTCTTCGGTTGACCCGATCTTAAATTTTGGTATTGGAGAAAATCAGATCCTGGATTCAATATTGGTCATTTGGTCCAATGACAGGAGCCAGAAAATCAACAATGTTAAAGGAAATCAAACGCTTATTCTGGATATTAAAAATGCCAATCTGGATTTAAAATTTAATCCTGCTCCTCAAGGTGATACCTATTTTGTTAATTCACCCTCCCTGAATTTTAATCATACCGAAAATCAGTTCAATGATTTTACCGTTCAGACCTTACTCCCAAATTATCTTTCCAGACCCGGACCGGTTATGGCTAAGGGTGATTTTAACGGAGATGGTAAAGATGATTTATTCATTGGTGGGGCTGCTGGTCAGGCAGGTGCTTTGTTTATGCAAACCGCTGATGCCAAATTCATAAAAAAAGGTTCTGCCGCACTGGATGCCGACGCACAACATGAAGATACAGCTGTAGAATTCTTGGATTTAGACGGGGATGCTGATCTGGATTTATATGTTGGAAGCGGCGGTTATGAATTTGGACAGGATAATCCTTTGCTTCAAGATCGTATTTATATCAATGATGGGAAGGGTAATTTTACCAAGAAGCTCAGCGGACTTCCAAAAATGTTAAGCAGTACAGGAACAGTGAGATCTTTTGATATCGATTCTGATGGTGATTTAGATCTTTTTATAGGTAGCCGTGTTTCTCCCACAATGTATCCGAGTACACCTGAAAGTAAAATTCTGATCAATGATGGAAAAGGGAATTTCATAGATAAAACTACTTCAATCGCTCCTGATATCAAATATGTAGGTATGGTTACCGATGCAATTAGCATGGATGTTAATCAGGATAAAATCAATGACTTGATTGTGGTTGGCGAATGGATGCCTATCCGTATCTTCCTGAATCAGAAGGGTAAATTAGTTGATAGTTCAAATCAATTTATCAAGTTTCCTTCTTCAGGTTGGTGGAATACCATTCATGCAGATGATATGGATGCTGATGGCGATCAGGATTTGATAATTGGTAATTTGGGATTAAATGCGCAGTTTAAAGCGAGTGAGAAGGAGCCTATAAGTATTTATTATAAGGATTTCGATGAAAATGGTTCTGTAGATCCAATATTCTGTTATTACATTGGCGGTGTTTCCTATCCTGCAGCCTCAAGAGACGATTTAATGGATCAGCTTCCAAGTCTGAAGAACAAATTTTTAGAATATTATAAATATGCCAATGCAACAATAAATGATCTTTTTACTGCAGATCAATTAAAGGATGCTAAAATGCTAAAAGCTGAATTGCTTGAGACAGTCTATTTGGAGAATACCGGTAAAGAATTTATACTAAAGAAGCTTCCTGTGGAAGCGCAATATGCTCCGGTGTATGCCATAGCCACATCAGATGTGAACAAGGATGGTAAAAAGGATCTTTTATTGGCAGGTAATAATTCCTGGACAAGAATAAAATTTGGACACTTTACCTCCAGCAATGGAACTTTGCTTTCCGGAAATGCTAAGGGCGAATTTTCATATGTCCCCCAATGGAAAAGTGGCTTAAACATTAGGGGTAATGTCAGAAGCTTGCAGATGTTTCCTTCACCTAATAAATCCGGATCTCAGTTTATTTTTGGGTTGAATAATGCACCTGTAATAAGCGTTAAGAATTAAAAAAATAAATTTCTAATAATGACAAAAAAGGCACTCGTTTTTTTATTAGCCGGTCTTAGTACATTAGTTTTTATCTCTTTCACTTCCAATTATCCTTTTCAGGAACCTTGGAAAGTTCCGGAATCAGCAGATACAATTAAAAGTCCCTATCCGTTTACTCCTCAATTTATTAGAGAGGGTGAACAATTGTACAATACTTTATGTGTATCATGTCATGGCCTTGGTGGCCTTGGTGATGGACAACCGGGTAGGTTTAAAATACAACCTGCGAATTTTCATAGTAAGCAAGTAAGCGATCAAAAAGATGGTACTTTGTTTTGGAAACTAAGCAATGGAAAAGGCAATATGCCTGCTTATGGTATTGCATTCAATGAAGAAAAGCGTTGGCAATTGATTGCTTATATACGTCAATTTGCCAAACAAGATTTGAATGTAACGGTT
>VGGW01000191.1 GCA_016868395.1 Bacteroidota bacterium
AACATAAACCTCGAAAAGAACTCTTGGAAACATGATGGTGCAAGCAGAGATAATGCCCATTGCATAATAGAAAGAGGCGCTGGATGTTACTGCCTCCTTACTTTTTCTTGAATAGGTCAAAGCCACTGATGTGCTCGATACTAAACCGCCAACAAGTCCGGCAATCATGGTTCCCCGTTCTCCCATAAATTTTGCAATCATGTAGCCAACTAGGCTCGTACCGGCTACCAGTACTACCATTTGCCATATTTCCTTGAGATTCCACAATTGATAAGGTCCGAATTTATCATCCGGAAGGAAGGGAATTACCAAGGCAGACATCACCACAAAAAGAATGATGGCCAGTAATTCACGGCGTTTCAATTTCTCAACAAACAAATGCAAGGCAGGTTTGAAAGTCAATAGGAGGAACATAACGACCATGATAATCAATGCAAACAAAACCATTTTAAGAAATACCAGACCTCCAAGCATAAAAGTTATCAAGAGTGCAAACTCTGACGTGGCACCCTTATTGCTCGGCAGTTTGGACGCTTGTAAATAGGAAATGATTACAAAGGCAAAACACAAACCAGCGTTGCACCAAATATCCAAATACCCATTATGGAAGAAAAAATGGCGGCAATAAAACCAAACATAGAAACCATGGTGAAGGTTCTGATGCCGGCAAATTGATCTTCATGCTCACTAACTTCCTTTGAAAACTGTCGCTCCATACCAATCAAAAAACCGATCCCGATACTGATGACCAAGCCCGTGAGATGGTCTATACTTAAATCAGAAAATTTAGTGGCGGTGAACTCCATGAATTAATTTAAATAATCTTAGTTGAGTGGTTATTAGAGTAGTTAACCACAGTATAGGTGACAAATCAAAAGAATTGATTCATCAGTGTAACCGGTTGTTAGAATTAATCCAAAGCAAAGGCTACATAACTATCTCCTTTGCTGGTTCCGAGTTTTGTTCCACCGCAAGCGATCACCACAAATTGCTTCCCATCGATCATATATGTTGAGGGTGTTGCAAAACCTGAAGCCGGCAATGGATAGTCCCAAAGTAATTTTCCCGTCTTTTTATCAAAAGCCCTAAATGTATTATCCTTAGTGGCTGCAATAAACAACAATCCTCCGGCTGTAACGAGTGGACCGCCATAATTCTCAGTTCCCGTTATTGGGATACCTTTTTTCGTCAGTTCTTTGATTTCACCCAAAGGGATTTGCCAGAGCTGTTGGCCCGTGTTCAGATCAATAGCGCTGAGAGTGCCCCATGGTGGGGTGATGGCCGGATAACCCTTTTCATCCAGGAACTTATTGTATCCGTTAAAACGATAGGGTACATCCGGATACTCATCTTTAACTGCAGCGTCAAATTCTTGCTGCTCTTCACCAAAAATATAGGAAATGATAGACTGCTTCTCGGCATCACTAATCTGGCTAAATCCCGGCATCATTCCTTTGCCATTAGTAATCAACTTAGTAGTTGCCTGGCGACCGAGACGTTCTCTGATTCCAATCAAGGCAGGATAACCACTTTGGGGATTACCCGAGAAATCAGCACGATGGCAGGACTGACAATGATTCAGATACAAGGATTTTCCGGCACTTAGCGTCTTGGCCTTCAATTCATTTTTCGGACTCAGGCTAAATAACCAAGCCATTTCATTGGAATTAACATAGATAATACCTTCCTGATCAACCGCTGCTCCTCCCCATTCGGCTGCACCGTCAGGACCAGGAAAAATCAAGGTCTGCCTGAAATCAAGTGGTTCAAATGCTCCAAGTTTGGCCTGCCTGAAAATCGTTAAAAGTGAATCTCTTTTGCCAGAAAAATAAGTAATATCATTTTCGCTGATGCTTTGCCTGGCAAATGGCTTGGGCATGCGAGGAATTGGCTGTGTTGGCCATGTTTTTTCTCCCGCAAGTGTCGACTGCGGAACCGAAACTTCATCGATTGGAAACAGGGGCTCCCCGTTTACACGATCAAACACAAAAATATGCCCTGATTTAGTTACCTGAGCAACCGCATCCACGATTTTACCATCCCTTTTTATACTGATTAAATTTGGAGGTGCAGGCAGATCTCTATCCCATATATCATGGTGAACAGTCTGGAAATGCCAAATATACTCCCCTGTTTTTGCATTCAGAGCAATCAATGAATTGGCATAAAGATTTTTACCTTCACGATTACCACCGTAAAAATCAAAAGAAGCTGAACCTGTTGGAACGTACAGAATTCCTCGTTTCCGGTCAACAGACATCCCTGACCAATTGTTTGCAGCTCCTATGGCCGGGTTGTTGTAGGCATCTGCCGGCCAGGTTTCATATCCTCTTTCACCGGGATGGGGAATAGTTTTGAAAACCCAGGCCAATTTCCCACTCCTCACATTGAATGCCTGAATGTAACCTGGGGCAGAACCGGTCCCTTCACCCAGTCTCATGGGCATAATGATCAAATCACCAAAAATCGTTCCGGGAGTTGTGGATGAAACAAATTTAGTGGCCGACTGTTCTCCAAGTCCGCTTCTTAAACTGACTCGGCCTCCATCGCCGAAGGAAAGAATAGGCTTACCCGTAATTGCATTTACGGCATAAAGCCAGGTTTGGTAGGCGAACATAATCCGCTTGTCATTACCTTTCGACCAGTAAGCAACACCCCTATTCACATTTAATTCCCCTTTCTTGCCGGGTGAAAATCGCCACAATTCCTGCCCTGTGGCCGCATTTAGAGCAAACAGATGGTTGGAAGCAGTGACTGCATACAAACGGTTCTCGACGATAATGGGATTGCATTGTACCTGTCCTGAATCTCCGGTATGAAATTCCCAAACCGGTTTCAAAGATTTGACATTCGCCGTATTGATATTCGAAAGTGAAGAATAATGATTTCGGTCTGCACCTCCTAAATATTCAGGCCAGTCAGTTTGCATCGGCTTAAGCAAATGCATGCGAAAACTTAAAAGCAGAAGGAACAAGCCCGAAACTGCTACAACTCTAAACAGGACATTCTTCATCAAAATGTTATTAAACCAAACAAACAGGATTATTTTTATCCCGTTAAATTATAAAAATATGTCAGAATTACGGATAAAGAGGTGAAATTATTCCTTCCTATCACATCTTCAACTGAATAACCAAACAAAGCGCAAGCAGAGGGATTAATTGACTCAATATGTCCGCGTTCATCAATGTGATGATTCCATCAATTGCATTATCAATAATGGCAGATAACAAGGCGGCCTTTTCAGTCATGATACAAAAATAGTCTTTTGAATAAAAAAATGAACTTCCGCTGATGTAAAATGCATTAGTGCCTTTCCCAAATTCTACAATTACAGCCCTTAAAGATTTTAAATTCCAGGCAAAAAGCAGGTTGTTAAAATTGATAATGTTAGCCCAAACTTGATTCTAATCCTTTTTTCACGAATTAATTTAAGGCAAGATAGAACCATGCTGCAAATGCGGCACCTATCATGGGACCTAAAACCGGTATCCATGCATAGGACCAGTCGCCGTTACCTTTACCGGCCACCGGAAGAATAGCGTACTTAATTCTTGGTCCTAGGTCACGAACCGGGTTAATCGCATATCCCGTGGTGCCTCCACGAGAAAGTCCAATAGCCCAAATAAGAAACATAACCGGGATAGCGCCCAAAGATCCCAATCCTACCGGTGTCTTGGTATTGACTATTTCGGCATTTGTAAAATAGAACATGACAAACAATAGCACAAATGATCCAATAATTTCACTGATTAGATTAGAAAGCTTATTTCGGATGGCCGGCCCGGTACAAAAAGCTGCCAGCTTCAATCCTTTGTCCTCAGTTATAGCGAAGTGATCCTTATATTTCAGCCAAACTATCGAAGAACCAAGCATCGCACCGAGCATCTGAGCAAGAATATAGGTTGGAACCTGAATCCATTGAAATTTTCCACTAATTGCAAGTGCGAAGGTAACTGCGGGATTAAGATGTGCACCGCTGTAAGGGGCTGAAACTACTACTCCGGCAAAAACTGCCAGTGCCCAGGCCGTGGTAATCACGATCCAACCACTACCGTTTCCTTTGGTTCCGGTTAAAACTACGTTGGCAACAACTCCATTACCCAACAAGATCAATATTGCCGTTCCTAAGAACTCAGCTGTAAAAGGGGTCATAACTTATAATTAAATTTTATAGATTAACATTCGCTTTAGCGGCCTTTACAGCTCGGCACCATCCATCAACAAGACTGTCATAATCATCCAGATCCTTCGGTTCAAAAATATGATCAATCTGCCATTGCTTAGCAATCTCTTCAACGCTAGCCCAAAAACCTGTTGCCAGCCCGGCAAGATATGCAGCCCCCAGGGCAGTTACTTCCGTCACTCTGGGTCTAATCACCCTACATTTCATGATATCTGCCTGAAATTGCATTAATAAATTATTAGCAGTTGCGCCTCCATCAACCCGCAATTCACTAATTGAAGCAGCTGCATCAGCTTCCATGGCCTTCAACACATCCATGGTTTGAAAAGCAATGCTCTCAAGTGCTGCTCGGGCAAAATGGCCTGAATTTGTACCTCGTGTAATTCCGGTAATTGTCCCTCTCGCATGTTGATCCCAATGCGGCGCTCCTAATCCGGCAAAAGCCGGCACCATATAAACCCCTTCGGTATTTGCTACCTTCGCTGCAAGTTCCTCCACTTCGGCTGAGTTTTTAATTAAACCCAATTCATCTCTGAGCCATTGAACAACCGCTCCACCGATAAAAATGCCCCCTTCCAGTGCGTAAGTTACCTCGCCGTTAATCTTCCAGGCAATGGTAGTCAATAAATTATTTGAAGATATTTTTGGACTTTTACCTATGTTCATGAGCATGAAACAACCGGTTCCATAGGTATTTTTGACCATCCCAACTTTTGTGCACATTTGACCAAAAAGCGCAGCCTGTTGATCCCCCGCAATACCGGCAATGGGTATCTTTGAAAAAAGAAAATCTCCGGCAGTTTCGCAATAAACCTCACTTGACAACCTAACCTCGGGTAACATAACCTCAGGAATACCGAATAATGTTAATAATTCTTTGTCCCATTGAAGTGTATTAATATCAAAAAGCATCGTTCGAGAGGCATTACTCACATCTGTGACATGACATTTTCCACCTGACAATTTCCAAATCAACCAGCTATCTACCGTTCCAAACAAGAGTTCTCCTCGCAATGCTCTCTCCCTTGCCCCATGAACATGCTCAAGAATCCACCTTACTTTACTTGCAGAAAAATAAGAATCAATAATTAAACCCGTCTT
>VGGW01000192.1 GCA_016868395.1 Bacteroidota bacterium
CATTAAAACAGCTCCTAAACCGAAAGGAATCAGTGAGATTATAGCAGCTAGCCAGGAAGGCATTACAGCGTTCATGGAATTAAACACCCAGTAAATAGATGCTGTATTCCAAAAAAAGAAACAAAGAAATGCCGTTTTGAAGATTAATTTTCCTTTATTTTTTGCCTCTGATTGGATTATGTTTTCAGTTGCCATTAAAATAGGCAGGAATGCCAGGAGCAGTATAGGGGTACTGTAAGGAATAGGTGGCCAGGCAAACCAAAGTAAGAAGGCACTCAAAAGTGCGAGCTGATAATTCCTTTTCATCAAAGTCTGTTTAAGATTTCGGCTTTTTTATTTTCATATTCATCCTGACTGATGAGTTGTTTTTCGTATAAAGATTTTAGTTTATGTAGTTTTTGGGTTAACTCATCCTCCGTTTCTACCGTTTGAGGCTCGTTCGATGCTGTAATTTTCTGCTCAACAACTTCAATGTAAGATGCATAATCATCCCCAAGATTCTCATTTTCAAATGCACTTATCTTTTCTTCAGATCTGGGAAAGGTTTTTAATTTTTCCAATTGTTCATTGCAAAATTGATAAAGTTTACGGGCTTGAACTTTTGGGATGAAGTCGATGGCAATATTTTCACCTCGTTGAGGAATAGCCATAAACTTAGATCCAAAAAACTCTTCTTTAAAAGAAACCTCCTTGATTTCAGCCCAAGTAAAGGTTTTATAAGAAGTTGTCAGTCCCAAGTTTTCAGGCATACAAAATACAATGCGCTTATTAGTCACCGCAATACAGTCAGGAATCAGCGTTAATGCAGGTTTTTTTTGTATTGCTAAGTAGGTGACGGCCTCACCTGAAGTTAGCATATCTCGTAATTTCCCTAAAATCTTTTCTGCTGTTTTAGGGTCCTGATCATCGGTTAGATAGTGTTCAATTGGCATAGAATGGATATTAGTTTTTCAAAATTTTACTTGCCTGCTACGCAAATTACAATCTCACCTTTTAAGGTGTGAGATTCAAAATGTATTTTAACTTGTTCGACAGTACCTCTGACGGTTTCTTCAAATAGCTTTGTAAGTTCTCTGGAGACCGATACTTGGCGCTCAGGTCCGAAAAATTGGGCAAATTCTTCCAGCGTTTTTAAAAGTCGGTGAGGTGATTCATAAAAAATCATGGTACGACTTTCATTTGCTAGCTCCTTCATTCGTGTTTGTCTGCCTTTTTTGACCGGTAAAAAGCCCTCAAATGTAAAGCGATCAGTAGCCAGGCCGGAATTAACAAGAGCAGGAACAAAAGCGGTAGCTCCGGGAAGACATTCTATAGATAGATGATTACGGATGGCCTTTCGGACGAGTAGAAAGCCCGGATCTGAAATTGCCGGGGTTCCCGCATCAGAAATCAATGCAATTTTTTTGCCTTCATTAAGGAATCGAATAACCTCTGTTACGGATTTATGTTCATTATGCTGATGATGAGAAAACAATTTCTTGTCAATTCCAAAATGCTTCAACAATGGGGCACTGGTACGAGTATCTTCAGCAAGGATTAGGTCCACTTCCTTCAAAATACGAACTGCCCTGAAGCTCATATCTTCCAGATTACCAATTGGGGTAGGTACAAGATAAAGTTTACCATTCATTATTTCTATTATTATTCAGGCTTTAATTCATGAAAAACTTTAAAATCAAAGCCCAAACTCCAAACTGTTTATATCTTTGTCTAAAATACTTAAAGATGCTGCAAGTTAGTTATATCCGCGAAAATAGGGAGGATGTTTTAAATCGTTTATCCCTAAGGAATTTTAAAAATCCTGAGCTGGTTGATCAGATTATAAAGCTGGATGAGGATCGTCGTCAGACGCAGACTCTTTTAGACTCCATAGCTGCGGAAGCCAATATTGCTGCAAAAAAAGTAGGCGAACTAATGCGTCAGGGATTGCGAGCGGAAGCAGACGCTATTAAAGCACAAACTACTGCATTCAAAGAACAAACTCGAAGCCTTGGAGATAAACTGAATGCTATTGAGATTTTATTACAAGCTGAGTTGGTGCTTTTACCCAATTTGCCACACCAATCTGTACCCAAGGGCATTAGTGCCGATGATAATCAGGTGGCATTTGCACATGGAGGAATTCCTGAATTAAGGTCTGGTGCACTGCCACATTGGGAGCTTGCAATGAAGTATGATATCATAGATTTTGAACTGGGTAATAAAATTGCCGGTGCCGGTTTTCCGGTTTACAAGGGGAAAGGAGCGAAATTACAGCGGGCATTAATTAATTTCTTTCTTGATCAGGCAGAGGAAGCCGGATATCGTGAAATGCAGCCGCCAATTGTCGTAAATGAGGCTTCTGGATTTGGTACCGGACAGCTTCCTGATAAGGAAGGGCAGATGTATCATATTGTAGGTGATAACCTTTATTTGATTCCAACTGCTGAAGTTCCGGTTACAAATTTATACCGCGATGTTATTTTGAAAGAGAAAGAATTGCCTGTTAAAAACTGCGCGTATACTCCATGTTTTCGTCGTGAAGCAGGCTCCTATGGAGCTCATGTACGCGGATTAAATCGTCTTCATCAGTTTGATAAAGTTGAAATTGTACAGATTGTTCATCCGGATAATTCTTATCAGGTTTTAGAAGAAATGAGTAGTTATGTTCAGGCATTATTGCGAAAACTTGAATTACCATACCGTGTGCTTAGTCTATGCGGAGGAGACATGGGTTTCACCTCAGCAAAAACCTATGATATGGAAGTATGGTGTGCAGCTCAGGCGCGCTGGCTTGAAGTTTCTTCAGTTTCTAATTTTGAAACCTACCAAAGTAATCGACTAAAATTACGTTTTAAATCAGGAGATGGTAAGCCTCAGCTTGCGCACACCTTAAATGGAAGCGCCCTGGCCTTGCCACGTATTGTAGCCTCGCTTTTAGAAAATAATCAGAATGAAAAGGGCATAAAAATTCCAGATGCTCTGATACCCTATACAGGTTTCGATTCCATTAGTTAAAATTTCTATCACAATCCGGTTCAAGTTTTTCAATTTGGCATGTTAAGTTTTTAAGGCTAATTCCTTTGAAATAAGGAATTCAGTTAATGCTTGAGTGACCATGAAATCAAGCTCAAGGGTATGGGTTTAATTTCAGTGGTTATTTTTTCGATACTGCTTCATGGATCCGGGTCATTATTGCCTTTTAGGTTAATTTTAAGAGAGATTTGAACCATAATCTTATTTGGTTTCAGGTTTTATTTTTTAACTTAGGAACAAAATCGCTTAATTATGAATATCCATAAAATACTGATTGCAAACAGGGGTGAAATTGCGATCAGGATCAGTCGCGCTTGTAATGAATTGAATATACAGACTGCTGCTGTCTATACTTATGAAGATCGTTACTCTTTACACCGATACAAAGCTGATGAAGCTTATCAGATTGGGGAAGATCATGATCCTTTAAAGCCTTATCTTGATATTCCAGCTATTATTGAAATGGCGAAGTATTGTAAAGCCGATGCCATCCACCCTGGGTATGGCTTTTTATCCGAAAATCCTGAGTTCGCCCGGCAATGTGCAGAAAATGGAATTATTTTTATTGGACCCAGACCCGATGTAATGATTGCATTGGGGGATAAGATTACTGCAAAAACAGTTGCTAAAAATGCCGGGATTCCAATTATAGAAAGCAATGAACCGGATTTAATTACCTTGGATATTGCCTTATCAGAAGCTGAACGAATTGGCTTCCCGATGATATTAAAAGCAGCTTCGGGTGGTGGTGGCCGCGGGATGCGGGTTGTCAGGACCTTAGATGAATTAAAAAAGGCATTTCCGGAAGCTAAAAGTGAGGCAAAAAATGCTTTTGGTGATGATACTGTTTTTCTTGAGAAATTTATCGAGCGGCCACGTCATATAGAGGTTCAAATTGTTGCTGACAATCATCAACATGTTATGCATTTATATGAGCGTGATTGTTCGGTTCAAAGGCGTTTCCAAAAGGTGGTAGAGGTGGCTCCTTCCTTGAACTTGAAGGAGGAAAACCGAAAGAAATTATATCATTACGCCGTGAGTATTGCAAAGGCTGTTGATTATAATAATGTTGGTACCGTTGAGTTTCTAGTAGATTCGGATGAGCAGATTTATTTTATTGAGGTAAACCCCAGAATACAGGTAGAGCATACGGTGACAGAAATGATTACTGGTATTGATTTAATCAAGACGCAGATTTATGTTGCCGATGGCTACAAACTTTCAGATCCGGAGATTGGACTTCCAGAACAGGAATATGTGATGAAAAATGGTTTTGCCATGCAGTGTCGGATTACCACAGAAGATCCTTCCAATGGGTTCAAGCCTGATTATGGGACACTGATTACTTATCGCAATGCTACAGGCTTTGGGGTACGCCTAGACGAAGGCAGCACCTATCCGGGCATGAAAATCAGTCCGTTTTTTGATTCCATGTTGGTCAAGTTAAGTACGCAGGGAGCAACATTATTGGATGCAGCACGCAAGATGAACCGTGCCTTGCGAGAGTTTAGGATTAGGGGGGTGAAAAATAATATTCAGTTTCTGGAGAATCTAATTAATCATCCAGTTTTTGTTGAGGGCAAGGCTACCGTAAATTTTATCCAGGAGTACCCGGAATTATTTTCCATTACAACTGGTCTTGATCGAGGTACACGTGTTTTGTCTTTCCTTGGTGATATATCCTTAAACGGCAATCCGGATGTAAAAAACTTCGATCCAAAGGTGCGGCTTGAAAAACCGGTGGTTCCGGAGTTTGATCACCTGGCTCCTTATCCTAAAGGCACCAAAGATTTGCTTAGTGAAATGGGAGCTGAAGGTTTCTGTAGCTGGCTAAAGAATGAGAGGAAAATCTATTATACCGATACCACTTTCCGCGATGGTCATCAATCCTTATTGGCTACACGCATGCGTACTTATGATATGTTGAAGGTTGCGGAGGCTTATGCGAAAGCTCATCCTCAAACCTTTAGTATGGAAGCTTGGGGTGGTGCAACTTTTGATGTTTGTTTGAGGTTTTTACATGAAGATCCATGGATCAGACTTCAAAAGTTGAGGGCTGCAATGCCTAACATCTTGATACAAATGCTAATCAGAGGTTGTAATGGGGTTGGTTATTCGGCTTATCCTGATAATCTGGTTGAATCATTTGTTCAAAAAAGTTGGGAAAACGGGGTTGATGTTTTCCGAATTTTCGATTCCTTGAACTGGATG
>VGGW01000193.1 GCA_016868395.1 Bacteroidota bacterium
TATTCAAACTTAAAGGTCGTTCAAAAGAAAAAAGTATGATTATATTGCTCGATCATGAAAACAAACTCCAAAGCTATGTCGATGAGGTCCCTGAGGTGGCTTATGATTTGATAGCCTTTTCAGAAAATCCGCTGACTATCATCTACTCAGGAGCTAAAAATCTGGCAAAGAATGCAATTGCACAAGATGGAAGCATCGGTATTCGCATTGTACGACATGAATTTTGTCAACAATTATTACAACGCTTCAGAAAGCCTATAATTTCCACTTCTGCTAACCTGAGTGGTAATCCTGCTCCATTGAATTTTGATGAAATTGATCAATCAATAAAAAATGGGGTAGATTATGTCGTTGATTGGGAACGCGATGACAAAAAAGTAAAAAAATCATCCACCCTGATGAAACTTGAACCAAATGGACTCTTTTCATTCATTCGAAAATAGTTCGATTGGAAAAATACAGTTTTCTCAAATCTTTTTCATTTTTGAAAATTGCAATAATATATAGTCCTTTGCAGATAGATTGTTATCTACTCAGATCAGGCCTGTTTTAATTTAAAGTAACCGGTCTGAATCACTATGAAAAAATACCTGAAACATCCCATATTTAAAAAACTCAGTGAACTGGCAGACGCGTCAGGTACAGAAATTTATGTCATTGGAGGCTATGTCAGAGATATTTTTTTGGAACGTCCCTCAAAAGATATAGACATACTAGTAATCGGCAATGGAATAAAATTTGCTGAAACCGCGGGGAAATTACTAGAAAGCAAAGTTTCGATATTTAAAAATTTTGGAACAGCAATGCTGCGGTATGGGGATCTTGAAGTAGAATTCGTGGGTGCCAGAAAAGAGTCCTACCGCCTGGAATCGAGAAAACCAATCATTGAGAATGGGACACTTGAGGATGACCAAAGACGCCGCGACTTCAGCATCAATGCCATGGCCTTGGGTCTGAATTCAAAAAATTTCGGCACTCTGCTTGATCCTTTCGATGGTATTAAAGACCTGGAAAAAAAAATTATTCGCACACCTTTAAATCCTGTAGAGACTTTCTCGGATGACCCTTTGCGAATGATGAGAGCTATAAGGTTTGCAACTCAGCTTAATTTTTCGATTCATGAAGACGCAATCAAAGCCATTACAACAATTTCCGAAAGGATTAAGATCGTATCAGCAGAACGGATAACCGATGAGCTAAACCGTATTATTCTTGCCGACAAGCCTTCCATCGGATTTAATTATTTATTTGATACAGGACTGCTTAAGCATATTTTCCCGCAAATGGCAGAACTTCATGGCATTGAAATCATAGAAGGAAAAGGGCATAAAGATAATTTCTACCATACCCTTCAGGTTTTGGATAACCTTTCGGAAAAGACTCAAGACCTTTGGTTAAGATGGGCTGCAATTCTACATGATATCGCCAAACCTGCGACCAAACGATTTGAGTCTAAACACGGTTGGACATTCCATGGACACGAGGATAAAGGTGCAAGAATGGTTCCAAAAATTTTCGCTCAACTCAAATTACCTCTGAATGAAAAAATGAAACTGGTGCAAAAATTGGTACAATTGCATTTGAGACCCATAGTTTTAGCTCAGGATGTAGTTACGGATTCAGCGGTGAGGCGACTATTATTTGAGGCAGGAGAAGAAATTGACGCCTTGATGTTACTTTGTAATGCCGATATAACCACTAAGAATGAGTACAAAATAAAGAAATACCGAAGTAATTTTGATTTGGTCAAACAAAAACTGAAAGATGTAGAACAAAACGATCAGCTTAGAAATTGGCAACCTCCGGTTAGCGGAGAAGATATCATGCGGGCTTTTAATATTAGTGCAGGAAGAGCTGTCGGAATTATTAAAACTCAAATCAGAGAGGCTATTCTCGAAGGAGAAATAAAAAATTCTAAAGAAGAAGCCTTTAAATATATGCTTGTAAAGGGCAAGGAAATGGGATTGATACCAGCCGAGCCCAAATCATAAAAATGTTTAATCGCTGAATAAAAATCTTTATGCGAGTAATCAAATCGTATTTTTGTAAAAAAAACTAAAAATGGCAATATATAGATTCAGGGTTTCTTTTGAGGATTATGATGATATCGAGCGTGATATTGACATTAAATCAAATCAGACATTTGAAGACCTTCATCGTGCAATTCACCTATCTACAGGATATCAGGTTGAGGTCGCATCCTCATTTTACGTAAGCAATGATCAATGGATTAAGAATGAAGAAATTGCTTTTTTACCAAACCAGCGAAAAGTTAATAATGGAGTGGCTCTAATGAGCAATTCTAAACTCAGCAGTTTTATTGATGATCCGCATCAAAAATTTTATTATACCTATAATTTTGACAGGCCTTTCGACTTTCATGTGGAGTTGATCAAAATTATGCTAAACGATGAGTTGGGTAAAACTTATCCTTATGTTTCACGAAGCCTTGGAGAGGTTCCCAAAATTTCTGTAAGCGGTATTATTCCACCGGCGGCAGCGGTACAATCCATCAATGAATTTGATTTCCTAAACGAACTTGATTTTCAGCCCGAGGATACAGAGGATCTGGAAGAAATGACAGAAATGGGTATCAATACCGGAGAAGAGAGTTCCGAGGAAGAAGAGGAGGAAAAAGACGAGTTTATGGATGAATTTTCGGACAATGAGGGGTATGATCAAGATGATCTACAGAAGGATGAATATTAATTGTTAATCTTCGCATAAACCGGACTGATTTATGAGTAAAACATTGATCATCATTGCCGGTCCGACTGCAGCGGGTAAGACCGCACTTGGTATCCAGATTGCCAAAAAGTACGACACGGAGATTATTTCGGCCGATTCCAGACAATTTTATCGTGAAATGCGCATAGGCACTGCCAAGCCATCAAAGGAAGAACTTGGAGAAGTAAAACATCATTTTATTGACAACCTTTCAATCAATCAAGCATACAGCGTCGGCCATTTCGAGAAGGAAGTAATTGAACTTCTTGAAGATCTGTTCAAAGTTCATGAACAAGTTGTGATGCTTGGAGGCTCCGGACTATTCATTAATGCCGTATCCGATGGTTTTGATGAATTACCCCGTGCAAGTGAAAAAATCAGAAACCAATTAAACCAAACCTTTCAGGATAAAGGTATTTTACATCTTCAGCAAAAATTAAAAGAGGTAGACCCGGTCTATTATTCTGAAGTAGATCTAAACAATCCGCAACGATTGATTCGTGCACTTGAAGTAGTTGAAAGTTCTGGAAAACCATTTTCTTATTTTCGGACTAAAAATTCAAAAAAGAGAAATTTCAATATCATCAAGATAGGTGTTAGTCCGAACCGCGAGAAATTGTATTCACTAATTAATCAACGTGTCGATCAGATGATTGAGAATGGTTTGATGGAGGAGGTTCGAGCACTCTATGAACATCGTCATTTAAATGCACTAAATACCGTTGGATATCAGGAGCTATTTGATTACCTGGACGGGAAACACGAACTAGACCGGGCCATAGAGAAAATCAAACAAAATACCAGAAGATTTGCTAAAAGGCAGCTGACTTGGTTTAAAAAATCAGAAGATATGAAATGGTTTGATCCGATGGAATCTACTGCAATTTTTAATTATCTTGATGATTTACTGTTCGGTCGTGAGCTCGCGGACCGAAAAAGTTGAAGAAAAGAAACAGAAAGGCCATGGTGGTCAAAATTTGAAAAATAACTAAAATCTTTCCTTCATCATTTACAGGATAAAAATCGCCATAGCCAATGGTAACCCCGGTAATAAAACTAAAATAGAGGGCATCAATCCAGTTTTGTATGGATTGGTTTAAATAATCCCCTGCCGCATAAAGAACACCAAATGAGGCTATCACTTCAATAAAGTTGAAGAAAAGTAAGATGATCGAACGATTAGCCAGTTTACCATGATCATGTTCGGGAATAAAAATTTTATTGAAAATATGAAGAAAAGTTTCCACCAAGAGGTAAATATTAAATACAAAAAGTCCCAAATGATTCCATAAACTGAAATACAGCATAAAGAATGGGACAAAAGTTTTGAAAATTACATACAACTCGGCTATTAATTTTCTTTTATAAAACGATGAGTTTTTGGTCAGTAATTCGATATAAACTCCGGGGAAAAACAATTTAGAACCTATCAGAAACAACCTCAAAAAGCGCTCAATTCCAAAATCAGGATAATGAGTACTATGCCATACATTCTTAATTTTATTAAAATGATGGTCATGTTTAGGAGATTCCGAATTGCCCAAATTCCGATTACCGTAAACGAGTTTATTTAACTTATCTTTCACTTAAGCTTGTGCCGTTGGACCACCAAAGTTAAGCGGGAACCCTGTTTGCTCAGCGTTGATTTTGATTCTGCCATTCTGAGACTCAAATTTTTCAATATTTTCTTCAAGGGCTACCATAAAACGCTTCGCATGTTCCGGGGTTAAAACAATTCTGGATTTTACCCTGGCTTTGGGTACTCCGGGCATAACCCGAATAAAATCAAGCACAAATTCTGAGTTAGAATGTGTAATAACCGCTAAATTGGAATAAATACCTTCTGCCACTTCTTCAGAAAGTTCAATATTTAACTGATTTTCTATGTTTTGCTCTTCCATAACCTAAAGTTAAAAATTTTGTCATCAAATTTAATTAACCTGAGTTCGAAACATGAAATATTAAAAATATCCTTAAAATCGATTTTATATGCTCCGGACGCGCAAGATTTGATTTTGGAAAGCAATACCTGCGTGTTATCGCTTCGTTTAGTCCTTTCCTCCGGAGTATTTCCGGCAAGAAATGCTACCGGATTTCAGATAATTCGTAGCCGGAAGATACCTCCTTCGGTAAGGTTTAGTTTACCCGGTACTGTTTTTCATCGGGACGGGCAGTCCGCTAATAGCACCCAAGGCCCTGTTAAACAAACCTGGGTGGCAACTTTTTTGCCCTACTGAATCTTAGGATAAGGATTCAATTTCCCGCAAAAAATAGTATAGAACACAGGAGCAAGAGCAACAGACCCTACTTTCCAAAATTTTAGAAAAATAATCAGCCACCGGCAAGAGCTTCTATCGAGTTCAGCTTAATTAAATAAAAAAGTCCTCTCCGTGGAAAGGACTTTTTATTATATCCGGCCTTCAGCATACCGCTTTTAAGCTTCTGCTTCTTCTAATTTAGAAGCCATTAA
>VGGW01000194.1 GCA_016868395.1 Bacteroidota bacterium
CGTCAATGCCTTTTGATATGATTAATATAACGATTGAAGATAGAAATGGAGAGCAAAAGCCTCTTGAAATTCCTGAAGAAATTAGTCTGAGTTTAATGGAGGTGTTAAAAGCTTCTGATTATAATGTCCTGGCAACGTGTGGAGGAATGGCTTTATGTGCTACGTGCCACGTTCAGGTACTTAGTGGTCTGGATAAGCTTCCAGCAGCAGGAAATGAAGAAATGGATATGTTAGATACCTTACCGGACGCTGGATTTGATAGCAGACTTGCCTGCCAAATCAGAATCAGCGAGAGCCTTGATGGAATGATTTTCCGAATCAGAGGAGATGAACTTTAAATGTTACACTACTACCTGAAAATAGATTATGCTCTAGAAAATTCTGTGATATAATCGACTGGATTTTACTAGAGGCTTGCTTTTTGGGCGTGAATTTAGAGGGATTAAACCAGGCAAAAGGTTAAATAACGTGAATTCGCCATAATTTTCAAAAAAACACACGGCTGCCTACCGGTAGCTTGAGTGCACAGCATTTTATAATACCTCAGCTATCTATCAGACAATGATAGTTTTGAAGCTTTGCTTCAATCTAGGAGCTATTCTTTCTATATCGCATTTTAAAAGCTACCCTATTGGGTTAGATCTTAATGTTTAACTGATTTATGACATACTCAGCTTAAATCACAGATGGGTTTAAATCAACGTGAGTTCGATATAAGGGATACTAAAAAATATCCTTTTTATGGATCTCATACTGCTCAGAATGCAGAAGAATTGATTTTTGAAAGCAATAGCTGTGTATTATCGCTTCGTTTAGTCCTTTCCTCCGTAGTATTTCCGGCAAGAAACGGTACCTGATTTCAGATGATTCGTAGTCGGAAGATACCTTCGTCGGCAAGGTTTAGTTTACCAAAAGTTGTGTTTCATCGGTACGGGCAGTCGGGAAATAGAACCACAGGCCCTGCTAAGCAAACCCGGGTGGCAGCGCTATCTTTTTTGCCTTACTGAATTTTAGATTAAAGATTCCCTTTCCCGAAAAAAATAGGGCAGAACACGGGACTGGAATTGGCCGGGAACAATAGAACCTGTTTTCCAAAGGCCTAGAAAAATAATCAGGATCAGGCAAGATCTTCTATCGATCTCAGGTTAAATTTTAATGCCACAGCGGACTAATTACCACACTTAATAGACATTAATTTTCAAGTTTAAACAGCAGGTTCAGAAGTCGCTGGCATGGTGTTTCCATTTATGAAAATTTGATGAAATCAGAAAAACCATATTTCCCTGTTTTTTTATACCGTCGAATCTACCAATTATTTTTCATGAAATATGGCGACAAAAAAACATTCCATCGTTTTTAGCAACAGAAGGAGAAGAGCAAGTAATTGATTTGAAAAAATGGAGTGAGACAATTAGGCATTCCTCGAAGGTTTTTAACTAATGGAGAGTGTAGAATTGAGAATTGATAATTAAAATAATAGCTTAAAATAGAATTTTGAAATGAACTCAAATTTCTACTCATAGCTTTAAACTTTCTGCCTGAAACTTGAAGCTTTTAGGATCATTTTAAAATGTTGTATTCCAGCCTCTTCAAACTGCTCTCCCTCCTTTTCAAAACCAAATTTAGAATATAAAGACATGGCATCTAATTGAGCATGTAAATAAATATAATGAGAATCTTTTGGAAGATCATTTAATACTGCTTCCACTAAAGCCTGTCCTAAACCTTTTCCCCTATATTCCTTTAGTACTGCAAATCGCTCCAGTTTAAACCCTTTTTCTGTCTTCCGCCATCTTGATGCACCGGCTGGGACTCCGTCAACCAGGCCTATAAAATGAACAGATTCCTCTTCATGCTCCCATTCCAATTCTGGTGGACAATTTTGCTCAACTACAAATACCGTTTTCCTGATTGCGAAAACATCTTCTAATTCCGACTCAATGGATACCTTTTTAACTTCAATCATTTGCCCATAATTTATAATATCATGAAAAAGGACCTATTCATAGGCCCTATACATTCACTAAATTCTTTCGTTGACATTGATACAATTCAGATCCTCAAAAGCATGTTTAAGTCGATGAACAAACGCTTCTTCTCCTTTTCTTAACCAGACACGCGGATCATAATATTTTTTATTGGGAGAATCATCCCCTTCAGGATTTCCAATTTGACTTTGTAAATAGGCTTTCTTAGACTTATAATAATCCTTTACTCCTTCCCAGAAAGCCCATTGCATATCTGTATCGATGTTCATTTTTATGGCCCCATACGAAATCGCCTCCCGAATTTCTTCCTGAGAAGAACCGGAACCACCATGAAACACGAAATTTATTGGTTTCTCTGCGCTAATATTAAATTCTGAACGAACAAAATCCTGAGAATTTTTTAGAATTATCGGCTGCAATTTTACATTACCCGGCTTGTATACCCCATGAACATTGCCAAAGGCGGCAGCCACCGTAAATTTCTCACTTATTGCACTGAGCTCCTTAAAAGCGTAGGCTACCTCTGAAGGTTGGGTGTATAATTTGGCACTATCAACATCACTATTGTCTACCCCATCCTCTTCTCCGCCGGTTACCCCGAGTTCGATCTCCAGAGTCATACCGAGACTTTTCATTCGTTTTAAATATTTTCCACTAATTTCTATATTCTCTTCAATTGCTTCCTCAGAAAGATCAAGCATATGAGAGGAATAGAGAGGTTTTCCATACTGAGCAAAAAAATGTTCCCCATAATCCATCAAACCATCAATCCAAGGCAATAATTTTTTAGCGGCGTGGTCTGTATGTAAAATTACAGCCACTCCATAATGTTCCGCTAAAAGATGGATGTGTTGTGCTGCTGATATTCCGCCAAGAATACACGCTTTGAGGTTATCATTATTCAAAGACTTGCCTGCAAAAAATTGAGCGCCGCCATTGGAAAGCTGAATAATTACCGGAGAATTAACGGCCTTGGCTGTCTCCATTACTGCATTGATCGAATTTGTAGCAATCACATTAACTGCAGGCAAGGCAAACTGATGTTTTTTAGCCAATTCAAATAATTCCTGAACCGCATCACCATGTAATACCCCTTTAAATTCTTTTAAATTCATTATTTTATTGTTTTATGAGTAGATCGAAAATATGAAAAATAGGCTCAAAATTAAGCAATAAGCTAAATTATTCTATCAGCATACAGATAAGTTTCAATCCATCATTTTCTTGGGGCATTGCTTTCTTAAAATTTTTGTTTCTTTGTAAACTATAGACAAATCCAAAATGGCCTGGTTTAAGAGAGAAAAAAAGGGGATTATAACTTCCACTGAGGAAAAAAAAGAAACACCTGATGGGTTGTGGAATAAATGTCCTTCATGTAAGAAACCCTTACATTACGCAGAACAGGTAGAAAATAAATATGTTTGCCAGTACTGTGCCTACCATTTACGCATAGGATCAAAGGAATACTTTGAAATTCTTTTCGATGATAACGAGTTCACCGAATTATTCCCAAATATTCGATCAGCCGATCCACTAAATTTCTCCGACACTAAAAAGTATACCGATAGGCTGGAAGAGAGCTATGAAAAAACTGGCTTAAACGACGCGATTCGAGCGGCTTCCGGTAAATTAGCCGGACAAAATTTGGTCATCGCCTGTATGGACTTTAATTTTATTGGAGGATCAATGGGTTCAGTTGTTGGTGAGAAGATTTCCCGGTCTATTGACTTCAGTATCAAACACCGGATTCCGTTCATGATGATCTCAAAATCAGGGGGAGCCCGGATGATGGAAGCAGCTTTTTCCCTGATGCAAATGGCTAAAACTTCAGCAAAATTAGCCCTACTGAGCCAGGCTAAAATTCCTTATATTTCCTTATTAACAGATCCTACAACTGGTGGAGTTACCGCTTCTTATGCCATGCTCGGTGACATTAATATTTCAGAACCTGGCGCTCTAATAGGCTTTGCAGGTCCAAGAGTAATTAAGGAAACTATTAAAAAAGATCTTCCTAAAGGTTTTCAAACCTCCGAATTTGTTTTAGAACATGGATTTCTTGATTTCATAGTAGACCGAAGGCAAATGAAAACCAAATTAGGTTCTTTCTTAAAAATGCTTGCTTGATATCAAATATTATCAGTTTAGAATAAATCTTGCGAAAAGACTAAGAATTTAACTCTTCGAAAGCTGCGGTCAAACTCCTTTGAATCCCGGGACCTTTGTAATCTTCTGCTCCGGGTATGTTTTGAGCTTTTAATATATCCTCTTTTGATTTTCCTGCTTTTATCTCATTTCTTACAAAAATTAAGAGCTTTTCGAGGTAGTTCTGCATAGACCTCAGTTCTTCCTTTCCTCCTGTAACTTTATCGGGTTCGGCAGCATGACCAAATACAAATAAAGTATCCTTGTCGAATTTAGTTATTGCTTTTTCTAACACCTTCACCCAGCTTTGAATATTGGCCCCGCCGGGTCTATCGATGAATGGATATCTTTTATTGAACATAAGATCCCCCATATGGGCAATATTGGAATGCTCAAAATGTACAATGATATCTCCATTGGTATGCCCGGATCCAAAATAATGAGCCTGTATTCGCTCTGATCCTACTTTAGTTTTCCATTGATCCCGGAATACCGTATCAGCAAATAACTGCTTTTCCTCAGATTTCTGAGAGGCTGCCGTCTTTTGATGGTTTGCCAGACAGTTAGCATGAGCAACTACCTTTTCTGCAATTCCTTTAAAAGCGAGATTACCACCGGTATGATCACCATGATGATGCGTATTAATCAAGTAATTAATTGGCAATGATGAAACTTTTCTAAGTTCTGCAATCAGATGAGCTGCAGGATCAACGAATTGGCTATCAACCACTACCATCCCTGAATCATTCGCTAACCATGCGATGGTACCGCCCTGCTCTGTAAATATCCCAACATCATTTCTAAAGGGGATGAATTTATAAATCGGCTGAGATAAAAGATTAGCCATTATCCTATTGTTAGCTATGGCTAACATCGCCACGGAAAGGCCTGCACCTTGCAAAAATTTTCTACGTTCCATCAAAATAAAATTAAATGACCTAAATATAAAAAGCCTTGTGCTGAATTCATCAGGAAAACCGTTCCGGTTTTATGATTTAAAACGATAGCATGATCATAAAAGTACACTTAGAAAGGATGAGCAACT
>VGGW01000195.1 GCA_016868395.1 Bacteroidota bacterium
CCCGATTACTTTGTTTTCTTGACTTTTTATCTCGCCAGCCAGGGTATCAAGCTGCTCGAAAAAACTTGATGAAAAATCATACGCACAAGCCAAACCAAGGAATTCTTTCGGTGTAGAACTATGCCTGTTTTGAGTCGGTAGAAGCCGAATAGAAACGGATAGCAGGCTGAAGAAATGACTTATTTTTTGAAATTAAACAAGCTGCTCGATCGGTTCTTCCTATTTACTTTATCTCAAATTTATTCTAAGCGCAACGTACTGATTGCATTATTTCGTAATTTCGAAAAGCAAAATGAATAGTAACGAACTTATCAAAGATCTTAAAAATCGGAAGTTTAAGCCGGTTTACCTCCTGCATGGGGAAGAGTCATTTTATATCGATCAAATCAGTGATTACATAGAAGAGAATGTACTTTCCACTGCAGAAAAGAGTTTTAATCAAACTGTTTTCTACGGTAAGGATTCCGATCCCCTGAGTATTTTAAATGCTGCGAAAAGGTACCCAATGATGAGCGATTATCAGGTAGTTTTGGTTAAAGAAGCCCAGGATTTGAAATGGGGTAAAGATGGAGATGAGGATAAAAAAACCGCTGATCCTCTGTTAAATTATATTGAAAATCCCATGCCAAGTACGATTCTGGTATTTTGCTATCGTAATGGCAAATTTGACAAGCGTAAAAAAACGTACAAAGCCATTGAAAAAAAAGGCCTTGTTTTTGAATCGGCTTCCATTCATGAAAGTAAAGTACCAGGGTGGATTGAAGAATTTGTGAGGGAAAAGGGATATGCCATTCAGGTGCAAGCTTCTGCATTGATGGCTGAATACCTTGGAAATGATTTGTCTAAATTGGCTAATGAAATCGAAAAACTGATGCTTAACCTAAAAGTAGGGAAGGAGATTAGTACCACCGACATTCAAGACAATATTGGGATAAGTAAAAAATATAATGTTTTTGAGCTGCAGCGTGCCATTGCCAAAAAAGATGCTTTTAAAGTTAATCAGATAATTAATTATTTTGCTGATAATCCTAAAAATAACCCTATACAGCTTCTTTTGGGTGCTTTGGGCGCCTACTTTACTAAGGTTTTAAGATACCATTATGCTGTTGACAAATCGCCTCAAGGATTAGCAAGTGCACTCGGAATTGCTCCATTTCTGGTTAGAGAATATGAGCAGTCGGCAAGAGCTTATAATAAAGAGAAGGTTTTCCGGATCATTAGCTACCTCAGGGAGTGCGATTTGAAGGTAAAGGGAGTTGATGTAAGTGCCAACACAGAGCAAGGGGAATTAATGAAGGAACTCATGTTTAAGATTATACATTAAACCCCGTATTTCTAGTTCATCTTCTAAGAGAATATTTATTAGGATCACTTTATTTCCTCCCAATTACATGCAGGTTAATCAAACTTGAATGAGGAAATTCGAGCGTATTTCCGGGAGTTATTTCCAAGGTATTTCGGAGATAAACATCAATTATTCCTTTTGCAACCTTGGTTTTAGTCTCGATAAATTCGGGTTCAACAGCCACCAGAAATTGTTTAAAGTGCATTTTTCCATTATGATCCACAATTACTGAAAATGAATATTGAAAATCTTGATAAGCTTTATTGATGTTGATTTTGTATTCGGGATATAGATATTCTTCTGAACGGTTTACATGTCCGAGGTAAGGATCGAGGCCGGGCATTATCTTGTCAACTCGGGTTATACTACTTTTACTTTTTAAAATTACGGGATTGCGAGCAGCAAATGCGCTATCTAAATCTGAATTCGCCTGAATTGATCGATATTTGATAAACAGACTATCCTCCTTTGACGGTGCCTTCAAGGCCTCGGCGGTAGTTTTTAAAACATTTTTTATGTAATTATCTGAGTAAAGTGTCATGGAGATAGTAGACAGATCTTCCATAACTGCCCGCGATTCTAATTCCATTACCTGAAAAACCAGACTGTCTTTACTCACATGTTTTACCCTGAACCATTCGCGGGCAAACTGGAAAAGTGCTTTATGACTATGGAAAATTCGATAGGTCATGTATTGCTTTTTCTCCGGACTGTAAATTTTAACTGAATCTTCCGCATTAAAATAAATATTCCATTCGGGTTCCAGTTGAAATCCCTGATCAGTAAAGGAGAGTCCGTTATTAAATTTTCGTTTTACCTCAGTATACTTAATCCCTTTTATAGCAGTGAATGTTGGGGGTGCTTCTTCAGTAATCTTGCTGATGTGGCCGCAGGATAATAAGAGAAAATTAAAGCAAATTAATAGCGCAAAGGGGTATAATTTCATGAGCCCTGAAATTATAAAAAATATTCAGATCTGAGGCTTGAGGATTTAAAGCATGTTGTTTGCGGATAGCCAGATTTTTAAGTTATCCATCCACTTTATTGGAATGGATTTATTATGCATTCCAAACCCATGCCCGCCTTTGGGATAAATCATCAGATAACTATAAATCTTATGCTTTTGGAGGGCTTCATAGTATAAAATGCTGTTTTTTACCGGAACCGGATTGTCATCGCTTGAATGTACCAGAAATGCAGGAGGACTTGCAGGTCCGGCTGCCAGTTCATTCGAGTTTTTTTCTACCAGTTGTTGATCCGGGTTTTTCCCAATCAAACTTTCCTTACTACCTTTATTGGTAAATTCATCGCGAAAGCTGATTACGGGGTATATAAGTACCGAAAAATCTGGCCTCAAAGAAGTGTTTTTTGGATTAGCAATCAGTGTTTCACTAAATCTGGTGGAAGCGGTAGCTGCAAGATGACCTCCTGCGGAGAATCCCATCATTCCAATTTTTTCAGGATTAATATTCCATTCTGCTGCACGTTCCCGAACCAACTGTATTGCCCGCTGTGCGTCTTGTAACGGCCCGATTGACTTATCGTGCATGATACTGTCGTGAGGAAGTCGGTATTTTAAAACTATAGCGGTAATGCCCCATTTTATCAATTCTTTGGCAACATCCGAGCCTTCAAGGGAGGCCGCCAATATTCGGTATCCACCACCCGGACAAATGATTATGGCCGTTCCTGTATTAATAGATTTATCCGGTTTGTAAACACTTATTGTAGGGACCGTGACATTACTGATCCTGAAAATTCCATCAGCTCCAAGTTCAGCTTTCTCCCGATTAGGAGTAGTTTTACTATTTGGGATTTCAGCATTGTAAAGGGGTATGATTTCTTGTGCATTCATACTCTGGATACAAATTAAAATAGTGGAATAAAGTAAGATCTTGAAAATTATTTTCATTGGTATATAATTTATTTTTTGTCTCCGGGATGATACCTGGATTCAGCCCTTTTAAATACATCCTCACGATAAAAAGCAACATTTTTGAATTTTCGGTCGGCATACCGCTGCATTTGATCATCGAAATGAACGGATTGCGGGTCGCCACTCTGGCCACCTGCAAGCAGGCTTTTGGCTTTTACCTTTTCCCCAAATTCAACCACTGCCACAAAACTATTTCCTGCGACACCATATTGACGTTTAGTATCCGAACCTTTTCTTGTTCCGAATGAGGCCAGTGCACCCCATTCGGCAGAGGCCATCCCGATTGGAATGCTGGGCAATGTATCATTAAAATTTTGGTTGATGGCTCCATTAATTCGCTGATAGCGGTTAAATTCTCCCCATGGCGTCTCCACCGTACCGAAATCCAGTTTCAACTTGTCCAGACCCGCCGCGAATATTTCCAGACGTTCTTTGAACGGAGATTTTGAGCTCATATAGCGTACTTTCTCCATGAAGTGTGTGCCTGCCGGAATTTTTCCCGATTGGATATAACTATTCAGGTAAAACTGACTGATGGTCATGGCTTTAGATTCTTTGGAAACCTGATAATTCCAGTTTCTGAGCAGGTTTATAGCCGTTTTAATTTCCTTATCATTCACCGGATTGCTATCATATGCCTCAATCAGTCCGCTGATCAATTCTTCGGCACTTGGAAGGTAAGGATCATAAGCCATGTCAATCAGTTTATCGATTGTCAGATTTTCCGCTTTAGACAATAGTGAAATGGCATGTACGCCACGGTAGTTTTCCGGGGAATATGACATGTAACCCGGGTAATTTTCAGGTTTCGGACTGGATGTTCCGGCACTGGTAAATGGGGTAGAGTTGCAATTTTGAATCCAACCACTTGCCGGATTCAGGAGAAATATATTGTCTTTCAGATCATGAAGGCCTTTCCAGTCGGTATTTGGATTGCTTCCGTCTACCGGTTTTTTAAAATCAAAACCCGGATCTCTTTTAGGAATGAAATTCCCGTGGTAATAGGCAATATTTCCATCAGCATCAGCATAGATAGTATTGTTTGATGAATTAGTTCGGATCTCCATCATTTGATTGAACTCCTGATGATTGGAGTTTTTGGTACGCAGAAACGATTGCTGAAGCGCTTTGACCGGATCCCACATCATGGCAGTGCTGACCCATTTATTTCCTAAGGCATGTGTCACCGGACCGTGATGTGTTCGGTAAACTATAAATTTCTTTGATCGCTTAGTGTCCCCATCCTTATAGTTTAGATTGACTACCAATGAATCTGCCGCTCGTAATTCATTGCCATATTTATAGCTAATACCATTTTTGTTTCTATAGATTGTTTCTTCAAATTCATCAATAATATCTACATCAGAAGTTGTATGCATCCAGCCTGTTTTTTCATTGAACCCCTGATAAATAAAAAACTGACCCCAGGTTACCGCGCCATACGCGTTCAGACCCTGTTCGCTTTGAACATGAACTTCTCCGCGAAAGAAAAAGGAGGTGTGAGGATTGATTAGTAGCATGGCATTGCCGGATTTGGTTAATTTACCTGAAACAGCGAATCCATTTGAACCACGTGGCTCATTGTCTTTCTGAAGTACGGAGCCTGTCATGATTTTGGGGATCATACCGGCATCCGGTTTATCATAAAACTCTGCCAGTTTCCTGGTCGAAACCTTTTCAATATCTCCCCCGATAGATCCTTCACTGAAATACATAGGCATCCAAGGCTCGAAACGTGTCAATAACCGTGGTTTTACTTCCGGATGCTTGGTCAGGTAGAAATTGATGCCATCTGCAAAGGCAAGACAAAGATCTTTAAGCCATTGGGGACTATTTTGGT
>VGGW01000196.1 GCA_016868395.1 Bacteroidota bacterium
AATCACTTTCGAATAAAAGTTCATTTTCCAGAAAATAAGCCCAAATTCCTGCTTCATAATCTTTGCACCATTGCAGCTGCTCGGAAGTATAGCCTATTTTTAGAATGTCGGGAGTCTTGGGTAAAACTATATCCATAAAGTATAAGATCTTTCCATTATAGATCATTTTGGATAGAAGATTTCGATCGGCATCATTTTCTGTAAACATTTCTTCTCGGAGAAAGGCTTCAATAACCCTCGGACTAATATTTTCGGGACTGAATCTTCTGGAAATGTATTGAGGAATACTTTGCCTAATCGCCGGATAGAACTTCTCTCCATTATTACCCAGAAACATATCAAGACCAATTCCAATATAATCATTACCAATTGGGGTTTGTACGGCAAATCCAGAGATAAAGCTAATTATTCTTGGAAATTTTTGTTTCGGATAATAATAACGGATATACCTGAAAGCCTCTTCCAATTCATTCTGTGGTTTATTTAAATCCGGAAAAGTTTGTGCTACTGTAGTACTCAATTCCGTGTAGTCCCTATTTTTTAAAATGCTGCGTAGGTTGCTATAATAGTTGGTATCTAATGGAGATCCTGCTCCAATCATATTTTCCATATAATCGTCATAAAACCAAGTAAATTTTTTACGGAGTTCCGGAGCTTTAGCCGGTAAAGAATCAGGGTTTAAGTGATTGAGCTCTTGATCAAAGCGTTCAATCTGAATATTGAGGTTAATCTTGCTAATATCCGGCGACTTTTTGTTATTGCAGGAAAGAGCTGCAAGGCATGTAAAAAAAAACAGGTAAATTTGAATATGTCTCATGAATACAGATGAACAGCTAAATTATAAAAATACGAAATGAAGATTGCGCTTGCTCAGCTAAATTACATAATCGGCGACTTTGAACATAATACTCAGAAAATTATACAAACTATTCAAGAGGCAAGGCACAAGGGGGCTAATCTGGTAGTTTTTGCAGAATTATCTGTGTGTGGTTATTCTCCCAGAGACTTCCTTGAGTTTTCTGAGTTTATAGAACTTTCTGAAAAATCAGCAAAGGAAATTGCAGCGGCCTGCACCGGTATTGCCTGTATTCTGGGCTTGCCAACCGCCAATCCAAAAATAGAAGGGAAGGATCTATATAATTCTGCATGGTTTATAGAAAATACAGAGCTGAAGGCCGTTGTAAATAAAGCCCTGTTGCCAAATTATGATGTTTTTGATGAATATCGCTATTTTGAACCATCCGTAGATTTTAGTTGTATAGAATTTATGGGGCACAAAATTGCCTTAACTATTTGTGAAGATCTGTGGAATATCAATGATAATCCCATGTATACTAACTGTCCAATGGATGAGCTCATTAAAGAGAAACCTGATCTGATGATCAATATTGCGGCATCTCCTTTTGCTTACAATCACGATGAGGAAAGAGTACGGATACTTGGAGACAACTGTCGAAAGTACCAGCTCCCACTTTTTTATGTCAACCAAGTTGGAGCACAGACGGAAATTATTTTTGATGGCGGTTCACTCGTTTTTGATGGTTCGGGGATGCTCTTGAATGAAATGGCTTATTTCTCGGAAGAACTGGCAGTTTATGAATTTGACAATGGTAAGGTAAAGGGCTTTGAACCGACCATGCACGATCCACAGAACGATATTCATCAGATTCATGATGCACTGATTCTTGGTATCAAAGATTATTTCATGAAATCCGGATTCAGCAAGGCGATTCTTGGGCTCTCAGGTGGTATAGACTCGGCACTTGTTTGTGCATTGGCTTCAGAGGCCCTTGGCCCCGAAAATGTAATGGCAGTATTAATGCCTTCCGAATTTTCCAGTGATCACTCGGTTCAGGACGCTTTGGATTTAGTCAGAAATTTGGGTTGTAAACATGAAATTATACCCATTAATCAAGCTGCATCCGCATTTGAGAATACGATGAAACCGGTTTTTAAAAACCTGCCTTTTAATGTTGCCGAAGAAAACATTCAAGCAAGAAGTAGGGCGATAATTGTGATGGCCATGTCGAATAAATTTGGCTATATTTTACTAAACACCTCTAATAAAAGTGAATGTGCAGTCGGTTATGGTACACTTTATGGGGATATGGCCGGAGCTATAAGTGTTCTTGGAGATGTATATAAAACACAGGTGTATAAATTGTCAAATTATATCAATCGTGAAAGGGAAATTATTCCTCTGAATAGCATTATTAAGCCACCTTCTGCTGAGCTCCGTCCCGGACAAAGAGATTCAGATTCCCTTCCTGATTATGAAATTCTTGACGAGATTTTATTTCAATACATTGAGCTTAAGAAAAGTTCATCTGAAATAATTAAACAAGGATTTGATGAAAGTCTTGTGAAGAAGATTTTGCGAATGGTTAATGTGGCAGAGTTCAAGAGGAATCAGGCAGCACCGATTTTAAGGGTTTCTCCAAAGGCATTTGGAATGGGCAGAAGACTACCGATAGTTGGAAAGTACCTGAATTAGTGAAGCCCGAATGGCTCATGATCTCTACGATCACTACCTAAATAATAGTAGGTCTCAGACGCTCAAGAAGTGCTTTGGTTTTCAATATACCCTCATATTCACCAATTCTGTCTCCTTCGTATTCAATGCCGATATAGCCCTTAAAGCCAGAATCTTTAACAATTTTGAGCATTCTTTTGTAATCGGTTTCTATGCAATTGCCTTCAGCATCAAAGTCCATAGATTTAGCACTTACCGCTTTAGCATAGGCCATCATTTCATACGTGCCCTTATATTTATCGTATTCCTCAATGCATTTGTTTTTACTGTCACGGATAAGGCAGAAATTATTAAAATCAGGTAATGTACCTACATTTTTCTTCCCTACATTTTTCATCACTGTTGAAAGCCAGAATCCATCAGAACTATAACCCCCGTGGTTCTCAACTATTACATTGATTTTCTCCTTTGCGGCATATTCTCCTAAAAGGCCAAGACCATCAATAGCCGCTTTTTGTACATCCTCTGCACTTCCAAGCCCGTAAGCATTCACTCTAATTGAGCTACATCCAAGGTGCTTAGCTGCTTCTACCCATTTTTTATGATTATCTATTGCCTGCATCCGTTTGGTGGAGTCAAGCTCTCCCAAATTACCTTCTCCATCACACATAATCAGATGATTCTTAACCCCATGATCAGAGCAACGCTTTAGCAATTCGTTCAGATAGGCGGTATCTTTTGCTTTATCTTTGAAAAACGTATTCACGTATTCCACGGCACTGATACCAAATTCTTTTTTTGTGACCACCGGAAAATCAAGGTTGTCTATTTTTTTACTTCTTAAAGTTCTGTGCAAAGACCATTGAGCAAGCGAGATCTCGAAAAATGAGTTTTTTACATTTGCAGCATTCGGGTTATTCCCATTTTCCAATTTTGGGGAGCAGGAATAGAATGCCGATGGCATTAGCGCAATTCCAGCAAGGCCGGTGACCTGTTGTATAAATTGACGGCGATTGTTTGACATGAACCTAAATATTAAGTGGCGACGTTTGAATTTACAATAAATAAAATAATGTTTGAAATAATTAGGGATAATTTTTAAGGCCTGTCTGTTAAAATCGTTGTTAAAAGGCAGTAATTAGTTGTTTATCATAGAATCGTCAGATGCTTGTAACAAACCTGAAAATGCGAATCGATCTGATTAAAAATGTGTTCTTTTGTGTAGTGAATTGATAATTTGTTAAGGTTCATTGACGCCAATTCGAAAATGGGGGCTTAACAAAATCTGGTTTTTAGTTAGTTTTAGTTTAGTGGAATCCGCCCTATTCAGGGCGGATTTTTATTTGTGAAAAAATCATAGGTTTGGTTTTTTAATCAACCCTATGATTAAAATCAAGGCAAATAATCCACCTCCTATTGAACCAGCTTTTGCGATATAATCACCTGATTTGACATAAAAGCTTAATTTTGAATTTAGATTAATATCCTGTTTAAGTGCACTGCTTGTCCACCATTGACTACGCTGAACAATATCACCACGCTGATTGATAAATGCGGAAATTCCGGTGTTTGCAGATCTTGCCACCCATCTTCTGCTTTCAATTGCACGTAGTTTGGCATAAAGTAGATGCTGGTCTTTACCCGATGTATTTCCCCACCAGCCATCATTGGTAATAATGGCGATGAATTGTGCATCTTTCTTAATATAATCGGCTACGTATTCCCCCCAAATTGATTCATAACAAATAACAGGGGCAGAGCCAATTCCACCCTGAGAATAAAATACAGATGGCTCTTCTTGCTTTCCATAGGTTCCGGTTGCTCCTCCGAATGCTGCAAAGGCGGGCTTTAAAAATGAAAGCGCATTAGAAAATGGGGTTTGCTCAACTCCCGGAACAAGTTTTGATTTATGATAAAACTGTAAAGTGCCAGAATTTTCTATGGATACCGCAGCGTTGAAAACATCAAAATAGATCCCACTATTTTTATTGAATCTTGCGGTAGCGGTTTCTGCTGAATCATAAATTGAAAAGCTTTCAATTCCGGATATCAGGTTCGAATTTTTATACTTATTCAAAAAATTCTGAATCATGGTAAAGCTTTCATTGGTTCTAAATGATTTTTCTTCCACGCCCTCTGAAATTGCTGTTTCCGGCCAAATGAAATATTCTGTATTCGTTTGTCCGAGTGAATCGGAAAGGTGAATCAGGCGATTGATTTGTTCGGTAGGAGGCATCGTTCCGAACTTTTTATAGGGATCAATGTTAGGTTGTACCACTACAATATTTGCAGGGTTTGAATTTTCTGCATAGCCGAAATAAATGATTAGAGAAATAATCATTGGGAGAGCTATCAAAATGAATGTAGGTAGAATTAATTTGAACCTATTCATTTTAAGAGTCCCGGCTTTTATGGAAAGCCAGACCTCAAAAATTAAAATGTTTGAAAGCAGAATCCATAGCGTTCCACCGTAAACACCGGTAAACTCATACCATTGAACCAGTTGATGACTAACAGCGAAACCATTGCCAAGATTCATCCATGGGAAAGCAAGGTCCCAGCTTTGATGAAGGTACTCGTAGCTTATCCAGAAACAGGCTAGTCCGGCATAGGCCCAAAACTTTGAAGCAATCAGCCTTAGTCGGTA
>VGGW01000197.1 GCA_016868395.1 Bacteroidota bacterium
CGGTAATTTTAGTAGTAACTTTTGCTTTAAATTTCGATGAGTCCAAGCGGCTTACCTGAGATGAGGAAAAGTTATAACCATAGGTATTCAGGGACAATATCGTGCCTAAAACAAGGATTATAAATACATTTCTCAAGTAATTTTTTATCATACGCAAAATAGTCTATGCAGTAAATATAAGGCATATTAATGTATACCCATAACCAAGGTCTTCGTTTTTAACAATTTTTAACTAAAATTCCCATTTATACGTAATTTGACCTAAAATTTTTGAATAAAATTAAAAAGAATTGCTAAAAATGCAAGATTAATTTATTGTAATTTGGAATATGAATTTATGATGTACTTTTGTCGTTTAAATTTAATACCGTGTCAAATCTAAAAGATCTCCACAAGCTTTCTGCAGCAGGTTTATTAATCAGTTTGGGTATAATCTATGGCGACATTGGAACCTCTCCACTCTACGTGTTTAAGGCCATTATTGCAGATCGATTAATTACATCCGATCTTATTTTAGGTGGTTTATCGTGTATTTTTTGGACGCTGACACTACAAACCACCATAAAGTATGTCATCATTACGCTAAGAGCCGACAATAAAGGTGAGGGAGGGATCCTATCTCTATTTTCGCTGGTAAAAAAGAAGGGGAAATGGTTGGTCATCCCTGCTATGATTGGAGGTTCCTCATTACTTGCGGATGGCATGATCACTCCCCCAATTACAGTTTCAGCAGCAATTGAGGGTCTCAGAATCTTTTATGCGGATATTCCTACTGTGCCCATAGTCATAATTATCATCTCTTTATTGTTTCTCATTCAGCAATTCGGAACGTTTATTGTCGGCAAGGCTTTTGGACCAATCATGTTTCTATGGTTCACCATGATGGCAGTTTTGGGCGGCATTTACCTCTTTCAATTTCCGGAAATTCTGAAGGCTTTAAGTCCTTATTATGCTTATTCCTTACTCTCCAGCAATCCCAATGCCTTATTTATTTTGGGTGCAGTTTTCCTCTGTACTACCGGTGCTGAGGCGCTATATTCCGATCTTGGTCATTGTGGACGTTCCAATATTAGGATCAGTTGGATATATGTTAAAACCTGTTTGTTATTAAACTACTTCGGGCAGGGGGTATGGTTATGGCAGCATATGGGTAAAACACTGACTCCTACGGATAATCCTTTTTTCAGCATCATGCCGGAATGGTTTTTGATTGCGGGAATAAGTATCGCAACTGCTGCGGCTATCATTGCCAGTCAGGCGATGATTTCCGGGTCATTTACCTTAATTTCTGAGGCTGTTAGGCTTAATCTATGGCCAAAGGTTAAAATTAATTATCCCAGTAATCAGAAGGGTCAATTGTATGTCCCATCTATTAATATTTTATTATGGGTGGGATGTATTGTGGTTGTTTTGATATTCCGTGAATCACAAAATATGGAAGGTGCCTATGGTTTAGCCATTAACCTCACTTTCCTCATGACTACAATTCTGGTAACCGCATTTCTTAAGCGAAAAAAATTTCCAAATTATATCATTTTTGTTTTTGTATTGATTTACGGACTTATTGAGTTAGGATTTTTAGTTGCGAATATGGCTAAATTCCTTCACGGAGGTTGGTTTACGCTCTTGCTTGCCATGTTTTTATTATCCATCATGTGGGCATGGTATTCTGCCAGAAAAATTAAAAATCGCTTTGTTAAATTCGTCGAGGTTGATACGTATTACCCTATATTAAAAGAGTTGAGTGATGATGAGTCGGTGCCTAAATATGCCTCCCAATTGGTGTACTTAACAAGTTCTAATTTTAATTCGGAAATCGAATCTAAGATTATGTACTCCATCCTGCAAAAACAGCCTAAACGTGCTGATGTTTATTGGTTGGTTCATGTGGATGTGACAGACGAGCCTTTTACCAGAGACTATAAAGTTGAGTTTTTAGTTCCAAATAAATTGATTAGGATAGATTTTAAACTCGGCTTCAGAGTCGAACAGCAAATCAATGTTCTATTCAGAAAGGTGGTAGAAGAATTGGTTAGAAACAATGAGGTTGATATCACCAGTAAATATACTTCACTGAACAAGTACAAAATGATTGGTGATTTTAGGTTTGTTGTACTTGAAAAGGTATTGTCACGTTCCAATGTATTGAGCTTTGTTGAGAAGTTTATCATGGAATATTATTTTATTCTGAAAAAATTCTCACTTTCTGAAGAACGCGGATTTGGACTTGATATCAGTTTCGTGACTATCGAGCGCGTACCTCTTATCATTTCATCGCAGGATACCAGCGAGTTAAACAGACTGGATTTAGATCATGGTGAAAGTTAATTAGATCTTGAACTCCATCAAAAGATGTTTGTCAAGAATTGGATGATTTTTCCATTAACCTATTTAACCTGAGATCGAGATAAGATAGATTAAAAATATTCTTTTATGGATCTCATAATACTCGGGAAATGCATGATTTGATTTTTGAAAGCAATACCTCTGTGTTTTCGCTTCTTGCAGCCCTTTCCTCCGGCGTAGTTCCGGCTTGAAACCGTGTTCTCTTTCAAATTATCGACAGCCGGAAGCTACCTCCTCCGGCAAGGTTTAGTTTACCCGGAGATGCTTTTCATCCTGACGGGCAGTCCGGTAATAGAACCCCAAGCCCTGTTTACCAAACCCGGGTGGCAGCCCTATCATTTTTGCTTTACTAAATCTCATGATATCAATTCAATTTCCCGCAAAAAAATAGGCCAGAACACGTGATTGAAGTAAGCTATGAGCAACAGGCCCTGCTTTCCAAAAGCTGAGAAAAATAGTCAGGCTCAGGCAAGATGTACTATTTACCTTAGGTTATTTATTCAGATTGCTTTTCCGATAGCTGTACGAGAAATAAATAATCAAACCCAAGGCAAGCCATATCAAAAATCTTAGCCAGTTAGCATATCCAAGTTCAGTCATTAGATATAAGCAACTCAACATTCCCAGAACAGGTATAAGTGATAAATTTTTGAGATAAGACCATACTGCCATCAGTATCGCGGCCATGATAAATAAAAAATAGGGCAATTTATCTTTGTACTCATGCCAGTCACCAGGATATTCAAACAAGGATAATATGGGTGCCCTAAAACTTATAAAAACAAGTATCAGTAAGGCCGGTACAATATATTTGGAGTTGATATATGGAATTCGGAAACGTTTAGACTTAGTATCCTCTATTTCTTCTTTTGGAAGTAAAAGCACTCCGACACATACCAGAACAAAGGCAAATAAGGTTCCGATACTGGTTAAGTCTGTAACTTCAGTAAGGTTCATAAATAAAGCAGGTATGGAAACGACGAACCCTGTTATAAGTGTGGCAAACCAAGGTGTCTTATATTTTGGATGAATACTGGAAAACTTTTTTGGAAGTAATCCATCCCTGCTCATGCTCATCCATATGCGCGGCTGCCCCATTTGAAATATGAGTAGCACGCTTGCTGTTGCAATAACCGCACTGATTGAAATGACGTAGCTGATGTGATTTAAACCGACATTTTTAAAGACAAAAGCCAGGGGATCTTCAACCTGTAATTCCTTATAACTGACCATTCCGGTCAGAACCAAGGCAACCAGAATATAGAGAACGGTACAGATAAGCAATGAGTAAATCATTCCCTTGGGTAAATCTCTTTGTGGGTTTTTGCATTCCTCGGCAGTGGTTGAAATGGCATCAAAACCTATGTATGCAAAAAATACTCCTGAGACCCCTTTCATCATACCTGCGAATCCGTTTGGTAAAAATGGACTCCAATTCTCCGGTTTCACGTAAAAGAATCCCAAAAGTATAACCCCGATCACAACCGCAATTTTTAAAATAACCATGGTATTGGTTGCTTTTTTTGTCTCACGGATCCCGATATAAACCAAATAGGTAATCAAGAAAACAATACCCAGAGCAGGAATATCTGCAATAAATTTCAAGTTGCCTGATCCGGGAGCTGATTCCCAAGCCTGTGCAGCAAATTGAACTTTCACACTGATACCGGTCAAATCTGTACCGGCCTCCAATACCTCTTGATTTGCTCTTGAAGCAGATAGATAGTCCATGGTCAGATAAGCCGGAATATGAATATTGAAGCCTTCCAATAAATTGGTAAAATATTCACTCCAGGATATGGCCACTGCTATGTTACCAATAGCATATTCCATCAATAAATCCCAACCGATAATCCAGGCGATTAGCTCGCCAAAAGATGCATAAGCATAGGTGTAGGCACTTCCTGCAACAGGGATTCTGGAGGCAAACTCTGCATAGCATAAGGCCGAAAATCCACAGGTAATGGCGGTAATAACAAAAAGAATACTTACGCCTGGTCCGCCTTCAAAGGCTGCGTTTCCGATGGTAGAAAAGATCCCTGCACCTATTACAGCTGCGATCCCCATTAGGGTAAGATCTTTGACAGAAAGTACTCTTCTTAACTGTTGGTCTTCAACCTCAGCATCCGAATAACCAGCCTGCCGGTCATTCATTATTAATTCAATGGATTTCTTTCTAAAAAGGTTTCTTGACATGTAGTCGCTCAATTTGATTGGTTTACTAATCAAACATAAAAATTATTTAGTTTTGAATACGCATTGGAACTAAATAATGAAGAAAAGTCTCAACGATATCCTGCTTCCTCAAAGATACTTTTTGCTTCCTTTTTTTGGCTTGTTATTACTTGGCTTTGTTCTGTTGTTATTTTATACCAAGCAAGGTCTTTTTCTTGTAATAAACAGACATTTTAATCCCTTTTTCGACATTTTTTTTAAACTTATTACTTTGTTCGGTGATGGGATAATGACGGTTATTGTGGTATTGGCTTTGCTTTTTTTTAAATTCCGATACGCGGTGCTGGCAGCCCTTGCATTTGCTTACAACTCACTCATTATCCAGGCTCTCAAGCATTTTTTCAAAGCTCCCAGGCCCATTAAATATTTCGATGGTGTAGCCCCGATCCGAACGATTGAGGGCTACCCAATCCATGAGTGGAACAGCTTTCCATCCGGGCATA
>VGGW01000198.1 GCA_016868395.1 Bacteroidota bacterium
CGGTATGACAGCAAATTTCTCTTTGGGAATAAAATTCCAGAATTATTTTTTCAGAGGAATTATCCAGTTTATCGTTAACGAATTTGAATCTTGACAGGCGGTTTACTGAGGTATCTATCGGACTGTAAAAAATATATACATAATTGTTCTCTTTAAATCCCGGATCTGCTGCAATTCCAAGTACACCATCTTCTGCGTTCGCACCCCCGGAAGCTGTCTTGTAATATGCATCCAAAAAGCCAACCTGAGAGATGGTTTTGCTTTTCTCCTTGAATAGCATGATTTCTCCCCGTCTCTGAACCAACAATATGTCGAGGTTTGGAAGTATGGCCATCTCCGTTGGCTCAAACAAAGTGCCGGTAGTCAATACCGTTTTTACCAATCTGTTTTCCTCTGGAACCTGAGGGGTTTTTGCTTTAGCATAATTTAAAGAAACGTTATTTCCAATTGCATATTTAATCCCTCCAAGGAGATGTTTTAGAAAGTCAGGGTTTGAATAGGATTCATCGGTATGTCCCATTCCGGTATAAAAAGCTCTGCCACCATCAAATTCGTGATGCCATGCTATGGGATGATAATCGCCATTTTCTCCTCCCGAATAACTTTTTTCATCAAGTGACATTAAGACCTTCACATCCGGGTTTAGATTTTTGTAATTATACCATTCATCTTTATGAGTCCATTTTTCTTGAAAATGTTTCGTCGAAAGATGCGTTCCATCATTCACAAGCAAAGTAGCATCCTGAATTTTGGGATGACTTTTGAAATATCCACCAGCTAATCGGCCATACCACTCCCAGTCATACTCAGTATCTGAGGCAGCATGGATTCCGGTATAACCACCACCCGCCTGAATGAATCTTTCGAAACTAATTTGCTGCGGACTGTTTAAAACATTTCCGGTGGTGCTTAGGAAAATGACTGCGGAATAATTTTTCAGGGAATCGTCATTAAAGTAATTCTCGTTTTCTGTGGTATCGACAAGGAAACCGTTTTCCTTACCCAGCTTAATTATAGCAGACTTACCGGCTGCAATAGACCCATGTCGGTAGCCAGCTGTTTTACTGAACACGAGGACTCTGGGTTTAACTGCTTGTTCCCATTTATTGAAGGCAAAAAGAGCAAGTATTAACAAGGATAAAGGGAACAGTTTGGTAAATTTTTTCATAATTATTTTTTAATGCTAAGGAGTGCCAAAATGATTTGAATGGTATTTTATGAATATGATTATTAAAAATAAAAATATACATTGTATTTTGAACTAAGTTAAGAATTAAACCCGATGAAGGTTATTATATCGGGTTATATTAATCATGCTTTTTATCTGAGGGCATTTGAATAGCCTGATGAATTGATAAAGCATTCTGCTAATTTCGATAAATAAATTAACTAATGCATGAGGCAATTTATGCGCTCTGAATTTTTCAAAACTAACAAATAATGAATCTGGCTATTCGAATAAAATTATCCTTAATGATGTTCCTGGAATTTTTTATTTGGGGCTCTTGGTTTGTTACACTGGGTACCTTTCTTGGAAAGAATCTTCAGGCAAGTGGGTCTGAAAGTGCCGCGGTATTCTCAACCCAATCTTTTGGGGCTATTGTTGCACCATTTATCATTGGTTTAATCGCCGACAGGTACTTCAATGCAGAGAAAATACTCGGAGTTCTTCATCTCATCGGAGCGATTTTAATGTCTCAAATGTATTATGCCAATGATTTCACTAGCTTTTATCCCTATGTATTTGGGTACATGATAATTTTTATGCCAACTCTTGCATTGGTCAATTCGGTTTCATTTAACCAGATGAAAACTGCGGAAAAGGAATTCTCAGCCATTCGAATTTGGGGTACTATCGGCTGGATTGTTGCTGGATTATGTATTAGTTTTCTATTTCATTGGGATTCTGTAGCGGGTGTTTCAAAAGGTTTATTAAGGAATACTTTTGCAATGGCCGGGTTCACGTCACTCTTTTTAGGTATTTTCAGTTTTAGTCTCCCGCAAACTCCGCCAAGCTTATTTGAAGGAGAAAAAGTCAAATTTTCTGATTTATTGGGCTTGGAAGCACTTAAGTTATTGAAGAACACTAATTTCCTTATCTTTTTTATTTCATCCATTCTGATTTGTATTCCCTTGGCATTTTATTATCAAAATGCAAACTTGTTTCTTTCAGAAGTCGGTATGCAAAATCCCACGGGAAAAATGACTATCGGACAAGTTTCGGAGGTTTTATTCCTGCTTTTACTACCGCTATTCTTCAGTAAATTCGGATTTAAAAAGACCATTTTGTTTGGCATGATTGCCTGGATTATTCGATATGCGCTTTTTGCCTATGCAAATACAAATGACCTCACATTCATGCTCATAATTGGTATAGCTTTACATGGGATTTGTTACGACTTCTTTTTTGTTTCGGGGCAAATTTATACCAATTCAAAAGCAGGCGAACAATACAAAAGCGCTGCTCAGGGTTTAATCACACTCGCTACTTATGGATTTGGGATGTTAATTGGTTTTTGGCTTGCCGGGCTTGCAAGTGATGCTTTCAAGATTTCGGATAACCAGCATGATTGGGCAAAAATTTGGATCCTTGCATCGGGTATTTCGGCAGCAGTGACTATACTATTCTTTTTATCATTCAAACAAAGTAAAGAAAATTCAAAGGAGGATTTGGATGATTCTTTGTCAAAAAATAATCAGAATTAGCCCGATACCCTATATTTTTATTGAATGGAAAATCATCAAATTTTTAAAAAAACTATCAATCAGTCGGTTTGTCGCTGGTGTTTTGATGAGCTGTCATTAGAAGAATTGTGCAAACTTAGTCTGGAAATTGGCTTAGTTGGAATCGACCTTTTGGGTCCTGCAGACTGGCCAATTCTTCAAAAGTATGGACTGAAGTCTACCATGTGTAATGGGGCAGAGATTAGTTTGGAGCAGGGATGGAATGACAAGATTTATCATTCTACATTGATAGATAATTACAAATCGATGATTCCTCTTGTTGCTCAAGCAGGCCATAAGAATTTAATTTGCTTTAGTGGAAATAGAAATGGTATAGATGATGAAACAGGTATGCAAAATTGTGTAGAAGGATTAAAAGAGATAATGCTTCAGGCAGAGAAAAACAAGGTGACCATTGTTATGGAACTTCTGAACAGCAAAATCGATCACTTAGATTATCAATGCGATAGAACCCATTGGGGGGTGGAGCTTGTAAAAAGGGTTGGGTCCGAAAATTTTAAACTTTTATATGATATTTATCATATGCAAATTGATGAAGGTGATGTGATTCGGACAATTAAGCAGAACTATCAGTATATTGCCCATTATCATACCGCCGGAGTACCGGGCCGTCATGAGATTGATCATTCGCAGGAACTTAATTATCCTGCAATCATGAGGGCGATACTTGATACCGGTTTTGATGGGTATGTAGCACAAGAGTTTATTCCATCAAGGCCTGATAGGGCAGATTCTTTAAGGGAGGCGTTCAGGATTTGCAATGTTTAACAATGGTCCAGAGGATAATTTTCATAGAATAATGGCAAATAATTTCTTTGTTGTCTGTTTTTTATCAATAATTTAACTAAAACAAAATAGTAAGGTATGGCTGAGAATACTTATGATGCAATTGTGATTGGTTCAGGAATCAGTGGTGGCTGGGCTGCAAAAGAACTCACTGAGAAGGGTTTGAAAACCATTATGCTGGAGCGTGGCCGAAATGTGGAACATGTTAAAGGCTATGAAAATGCTACTAAAGGTCCCTGGGAGTTTCCGCACCGAGGCGGCCGAACACAAAAGATGATTGAAGATTATCCTGTATTAAAGAGAGACTATCCACTGAGCGAGAAAAATTTAAACTTTTGGGCAAGTGATCAGGACAGTCCATATACCGAAATTAAACGCTTTGATTGGTATCGCGGGTATCATGTAGGAGGGAGATCCCTGATGTGGGGCCGGCAAAGTTATCGCCTGAGTGAGATGGATTTTGAAGCCAATGCAAAGGAAGGTATTGCCATTGATTGGCCAATCAGGTATAAAGATCTTGACAAATGGTATAGTCATGTAGAGCGCTTTGCAGGTATAAGTGGAACCAGAAATGGTCTTCCACAGCTTCCTGATGGTGAATTTCAACCAGGTATGGAAATGAATGTAGTGGAGAAAGAAGTTGCAGCCCGTATTAAGGCTCATTATAAAGGAGAAAGACATATGGTAATAGGGCGTGCAGCGAACTTGACAAAAGCTCTTCCGGGCCGAACAAATTGTCAATATCGAAGCAAGTGTTCTTTAGGATGCCCCTTTGGCGGTTATTTCAGTACTCAGTCTTCAACCCTCCCTGCAGCAGTGGCAACAGGAAATTTAACATTACGCCCATTTTCAATTGTTACCAAAATTCTTTACGATAAGGATACAAAAAAAGCAAAGGGTGTTGAAGTACTGGATTCAGAAACCAACAAAACATACGAATACTTTGCTAAGGTTATTTTCTTGAATGCTTCAACATTAAATTCAACCTGGATTCTGATGAATTCTGCGACAGATATTTGGGATGGTGGACTAGGAAGCAGTAGCGGAGAATTAGGACATAACCTGATGGATCACCATTTTCGTTTAGGTGCCTCCGGTCGAATGGAAGGTTTTGAAGACAAATATTATTTTGGACGTAGACCTACCGGCATTTATATTCCTCGTTTCCGAAACATTGGAAATGATAAACGGGATTATCTCCGTGGATTCGGCTACCAGGGAGCTGCAAGTCGCGAGGGATGGGGGCGGAATATTGCAGAAATGAATATAGGAGCAGATTTTAAAGAGGCTTTATGTGAACCTGGTGCCTGGACCATGGGTATCACCGCCTTTGGTGAGACTCTCCCTTATCATGAGAATAAAGTTTCACTCGATAAAACAAAAAAGGATAAGTGGGGATTGAATGTATTAGCAATTGATGCTGAAATAAAGGAAAACGAGCTAAAAATGAGAAAGGATATGATGGAAGATGCC
>VGGW01000199.1 GCA_016868395.1 Bacteroidota bacterium
TTAACAATATCACCTAAATTAGATTGTTTATATCGAACTGAGGTTTACCTAGAATTTGATACCAAATTAAATTTGTCAATTTATTGATCGACAAGTAGCCGATTATCAATTACTAAGCTATGTAAATCATTCCCTAAAAGGCTATTAATTAAAATATAATCCTGCCATTGCGATACTTGTTCCGAGCAAAACAGCAATCATCTTCTTTAGATTGAATTTATGATCCACACTGGATTCGAATAGAATGGTAGTGGAAATTTGAAGAAATATACCAATTACCACTCCCATGATCCCTTCGAAATAGGCATCCATATGGCCAATGGATCCTCTACCAATTTCGAAGCTTAACCAGTAACCCATCGGACTCATCGTAGCAAATAGAATCAGGAAAAGGAAAATTCTGCTAATTTTTATTTTGTTCTTTAATAGAACACTTCCTAAAGCAAATGCAGCAGGAATATGATGCAATGCTATTCCAAATACTAATTCATTATGTTTTTTCTGTGCTAAGGGCATTCCTTCCAGAAAGGCATGCAGACATAAACTTGCCATGATTCCGAGCGGGAATACAAATTGTTGATTTTTGTGCTGGTGTATGTGACCATGTTCAATACCTTCTGAAAACTGTTCCATCAATATCTGAAGCAGGAAGCCTCCTAGAATGTATAAGCCTATCTTAGGGTTTCCGGAATGATACACATCCGGCATCAAGTGAAGTATTGTAATGGCAAATAGATAAGCACCACTGAACGAAAGAACCAACTTCAAACGATCGTTATTATCCTTTTTTAGGAGGAAAATACAGAGTCCACCTAACATGGAACTACCAAAAAGTAAAATTAATTCCCAGATCTCCATTTTTTAAAGAATTGATTTACCAGCAATATCGAAGCCATGATATATCCCATCATGGAACCTAACATTGCGCCAATAATGACGTCTGAAGGATAATGGACACCAACATATATTTGCGCAAAACAAATGGATAATGCCCAGAATAATCCAATGGATAGAATTAACCTGCATTTATGATAGAATAAGAGGATTAAAAATGTGGCCAAACCGAAATGGTTAGCGGCATGTGCTGATGGAAAACTATAACCACTACCACAGCTGACACGATTTATAACTTGGTTTTTAATTTCAGGATCATTACAAGGTCTGAGTCGCTGAACAGTTGGCTTAATAATAGAAGAGGAAAAATAATCGGTAAGACCGAAGGTAAACACTGAAAATAGTAGTATAAGCCAGCCATTCTTACCATAGTTTTTTACCAAGAAAATAATGATAAACAAGTAAAGTGGTGTCCAGAAATAGCGATTTCTCAAGGCAGGCATAAGCCAATCGAGGAAAGAATTACTCAAACCCTGATTGATGGCAAAGAATAAATTTTGATCCAACTGGATTATTTGGTCAAACATCGGCTTTTTTACAAATAAATATAAGACGATCTGATTTGTTTTCATCGTACGGATTCAGTGAATAATCACCGAATTGATGAATGACTTTGAATCCACTTTTTTCAAACAACCGGTGAAAGTCATTAAGGGTGAAGGCCTTTACTTCTTCTTTGAAGGAATAGTCTTTATTCTTATGTTCAAATGAAATGTTTTTTATGATTTTGCCTTCGGCTATTTTTTTGCTGATATAAAAATCTATTCCCTCAATATTCTTCACCTCTTGATTTGTCAAGTGATGCCTGATTTTACAGCTGTTAAAACAATCAATAATGAGGGTGCCATCCTTCTTTAATGATTTTCTGAATGTTTTTAACGAGTTTATGTCATCTTTTTCAGTTTCAAAATAACCGAAACTGGTAAATAAATTAAATGCGAAATCAAAGTAGTTGATATAAAACGGATAACGCATATCATGCACATAAAACTGAAGTTTTTCGTTTTCAAACTGCTGGGCAAATTTAATATTCGATACGGATAAGTCGATACCGGTCACATCATAACCCTTTTTATTGAGATAAACAGAGTGCCTTCCGCGTCCACAAGCAATATCCAAAATATTAGCATCAGAAGCAGGTTTAAGAAAGGCACACAAATTATCGATAATAAATTCAGCCTCCTCATCATTGCGTTGATGATAAAGAATATGATAATAAGGGGAGTTAAACCAGTTTTGAAACCACTTTTTTGGCATAGGTAAATCGAAGGATTTAAGGGCAAATATATACATTTACTGTTTTACAGTGATGATAAGGATGTAATTGTTATTTTTGCAGAATAATTTAATATTGTGACATTAATAAAATCAATCTCCGGAATTAGGGGCACTATAGGCGGAAAGGCAGGAAATGGTTTGACCCCTCCCGACATAATAAAATTTACTTCTGCATATGGCCGTTGGGTCATTTCAAGCACTGGAAAGAATAAGGTTGTCATTGGAAGGGATGCTAGAATTTCCGGTGAAATGGTGCGAAATTTGGTGGTTGGCACTTTGCAAAGCATCGGTATTGATGTGATTGACCTTGGCTTGTCAACCACACCAACAGTTGAAGTTGCGGTACCCAATGAACATGCCGGAGGCGGGATCATCCTTACAGCCAGTCATAATCCAAAGGAATGGAATGCCTTAAAGCTTTTGAATGAAAAAGGTGAGTTTATTTCGGAACAGGAGGGACAGTTAGTTCTCAGCATGGCTGAGGAAATGGATTTCTCATTTACAGAAATTAATGGTTTGGGTAAAGTCAGTTATGACAATACTTATCTAAAAAAACATATTGAAAAGGTACTGGCTTTACCATTGGTGAATGTTGAAGCTGTACGAAATGCCAATTTTAAAATTGCAATCGATTGCGTTAATTCTTCGGGTGGGATTTTTGTACCCGTATTACTAAATGCCTTGGGTGTAAAGGCTATTTATGAACTCTACTGTCAACCTGATGGGGAGTTTCCTCACAATCCGGAACCATTGCCTGAAAATCTGATCGATCTCTCCAATTTGGTACGAGAAAAAAATGCGGATCTTGGAATTGCCGTTGATCCGGATGTAGACCGATTATGTTTCGTTTGTGAGGACGGTTCGATGTTTGGTGAAGAATATACCTTGGTTGCCGTTGCGGATTATGTTTTAAAAAATACGCCCGGAAACACGGTTTCTAACTTATCTTCCACCAGGGCCTTAAGAGATGTAACTGAATTGGCAGGTAGATCCTACCATACCGCCGCAGTAGGTGAGGTCAATGTGGTTAATAAGATGAAAGAGACCGGGGCAATTATTGGCGGTGAGGGGAATGGGGGCGTTATATACCCTGAATTGCATTATGGTCGCGATGCTTTAGTGGGAATCGCTTTATTCCTGACCCATCTGGCCTTGAGTAGACAAGCCATTTCAGTTCTTAGGGCTACTTATCCTGCTTATTACATTTCAAAAAATAAAATTACTCTGACTCCGGAAATGGATATTGATGCTTTATTAATTGAAATTGAAAAACGCTATGAGAATCAACCCCATAGCACCATTGATGGTTTGAAAATAGAGTTTGATAAACAATGGGTACACCTTAGGAAATCCAATACCGAACCAATAATCAGAATCTATTCGGAGAGTAATACAGAAACCGGGGCCGATTATCTCGCTCAGAAGATCATCACAGACATAAAACAAATATTGAATCTAAATTAATTGGATGAACCAGTTTATTCACTGGTTAAATTTTCTTCTGGTATTACATCAGCTTTGACCAATGGCTTATGTTACTGATTTGATTCATTGAATACTATATATGCGAATATATTTAGACAATGCGGCTACTACACCCTTAGATGCGGAGGTGTTAAAGGCCATGTATGAGGTGATGGAAAGCCATTATGGTAATCCATCCTCAATTCACGCTCATGGACGTGAAGTTCGTGCTTTGATTGAAAAGGCAAGAAAGGTTATTGCCTCACTTTTGGGTGCTTCACCTTCCGAATTTTTCTTCACTTCAGGTGGAACAGAGGCAGATAATATGGCTATTCGTTGTGGGATTATTGACTATGGAATTAAACATGTTATCACGAGCGTAATCGAACATCATGCGGTTTTACATACCCTTCAGGCATTGGAAAAGAGTGGTCAAATCAAATTAAGTTATGTAAGCATTGACAAGAAGGGAGTTGTTGACTATCATCATCTTGAAGAACTATTGAGCTCCAATGAGCGAAGTTTTGTTTCCTTGATGCATGCCAATAATGAATTGGGGACTTTGGCAGATATTGAACGAATAGGAGAGTTATGCGAACAGTATCAAGCCATATTCCATTGTGATACTGTCCAAACTATAGGCCATTATCGACATGATTTAAGTACGTTGAAAGTTCATTTTTTGGTTTGTGCTGCACATAAGTTACATGGGCCAAAAGGGGTAGGATTCTTATATATTAATCATCGAATTAAAATTAATCCGATGATTTTTGGGGGATCTCAGGAGCGAAACATGAGGGGGGGGACTGAAAATGTCTATGGTATTGCGGGAATGGCAAAAGCACTTGAAATTGCATATTCACAAATGGAAGAGCATCATGAATACATTCAGGGGCTCAAGAGCTATATGATGCAAGAGTTGCTCCGCAATATCCCGGGTATTGAATTTAATGGAGAAATAGATGCAGAAAAAAGTCTTTATACCGTTTTAAATGTATCTTTTCCTGAAACTGAATTGGCCGAGATGTTACTTTTTAGTTTGGATATTTCAGGTATTTCGGCATCAGGTGGAAGCGCTTGCAGTTCCGGTACTAATATCGGTTCACACGTTTTGAATGGAATTCAGGCCAATCCAAATCGTCCGGCTGTACGATTTTCTTTTAGTAAGTATAATACCAAAGAGGAAATTGATCAGGTTGTTCTCAAGCTTAGGGAACTTTATCCTCTTTAGATTCATCAAAGAATCTTTATAGAAAATCAATCTTGTCGTTTATTTTGTTATGGCGAGATAGGTATTCAGTTTCAGGGAATATAGAAATCAAGATAAAATTGCGGTTAAATATAG
>VGGW01000200.1 GCA_016868395.1 Bacteroidota bacterium
CTTGTTTTTTTGGGCACAGTCATGTTTTAATTTATTATTTTGTTTACAAATTGAAGATTCGGCATTTTAATTAAATTACCCGCATGCAATACAAGTATACCGATAATCAGGATAGTTGAAAGCAATCATATTAAATAATTTCAGCAATTGGGATGATCATGAACATTGGAATAAAAAAACAGAATTTAGAGAAAGATGGAACACATTTAGCAATAAAACTTTAGGTTAATCTAAATTTTTAATGTAAAAATTGTGAATATGAAAACAAAATTGGATTTAATCAGGAGAATCAGGTTTAATGCTTTAGAGCTGGTTAGCGGACTCACCGTACAGGAGTTAAATAGGATTCCGGAAGGTTTTAACAACAATATTATCTGGAATCTGGGACATCTGATCGCTGTCCAGGAAGGAATATTTTACCTTCGCGGAAAGCTAGAACTAAACATAGAACAGGAATTTTTCAATTCATTCAAGAACGGCTCCCGGCCAGAGCGTGTGATTCATCTAGAGGAAATTGAAAACATAAAGTCCCTCCTTTTCAGCAGTCTGGATCAGTTTGAGAGCGATCTCAAGAAAAATGCCTTTCATGATTATCCTTTATGGACTACCGGTATGGGTATACAAATTAATTCTATCGAAGAGGCAATCAACTTTTTACCCGTTCATGAAGGACTCCATCTGGGTCATATCATGGCTTACAAACGTATCATTCAGAATAAAAAATGAAAGGATCAGCTTGAGAAAAGCAGAGCGATTCGTTTAGACTTAATAAGCCTCCAACTTATTTTCCACTTTAAATTTTTGCTTTGAGAACAGGATTCCAAGCATCATGATGAGTCCGGAAATTAGAATGACAAAGGATAGCACGCCTTCATTGAGCGTATCTGAGGTCAACTGCGAGGGGATACTATAAAATAAAATAAGGGTAATTAATCCCCTTGGAGGGATAAATAGTTCAGGAAAAATGTTCGTTTTTGAGATATAGCGAAGAAATACCCGGAGAATATACAGAGTCCCCAAATGATAATATTGCCAAAATTATCCTCCTATATGGCTATCAATGCTTGAATTACTTTTTTTGAAATCGGAGTTTTTGTGGAAGCGAATCGAGGGCATAATAGTGATGTTCAACAACTTTTCCTTTTACATTCACAATCCTGAATCCTGAACTATCGATACCTAAGGGTCTGCCAACAGGCCCTGTAGTAATCATTTCCAAGTCACCTGCTTTTCCATACAAATTGCGATGATAATGGCCTGCAAAAACCTGTTTTACACCATATTGCTTAAATAATTCTAGATACATCCTGCGACGCGCTGTCTGAATATTGAAATATTCATCCGGTTCATTTGGATCTTTTAGGAACAGGGAATGGTGCATAAACACCATGATATTTTTTACTCCTGATTTTTTAGCCTTTTCTAACTGAGTCCTCAACCAGGCTTGCTGGGCTTCAGCTTCGGCAGGTGCCAGCGAAGGGTCTTTGATTAACGAAGAATTAATTATTATCCCAAGCATATTACCGGAACTGAAGGTATAATGGTCTTCTCCAAAATGCTTTTTATATAATTCAAGACTGGCAGGAGTTGGAACATTTTCCACATCATGATTGCCTGAAACACTGTACAATTTAATTGATGGATCAAGTTTGGCAGCAATCCGCTTATATTCTGCAATTTGTGCGAGATCACCGGGTTTATTAACCAAATCACCACATATCACCACAAAAGCGGGTTTTAATCGGTTTGATTCAGCAATGGCCTTTTCCATATTTACGGTTTCCCTGCTAAACTCTTTATTGGCATTAAAAAATCCAAACTGGGTATCGGCCATTTGAAAAAATGAATACGGTTTTGATGAGCAAGCTGACAGAATCAAAATCAAGAGCGTTGCAAGTATTTTTCCGGGTTTAAAAAATGTTTTCATTCGCTAAATATCTTGATTCAATATGACTAAGCCAAACATTTATGAGATCATTGCGTTAAATTTGCAGTAAAAAATAGCTTGACAAAATTAATAGACCTATTTGAATGTGTTGATTGATCAGAAACCTAAAATACAGTAGTTATACAGTCAAATACGGATAGGTTATGTTCTGTTGACCGTAATTTCTTAACTTGTGCCTGCTATGCAAAAAAAGCAAATAATGAATGAAGTATATATTATCTCTGCGGCAAGAACTCCTATTGGGAGTTTCGGAGGATCGCTTTCAAGCCTTTCAGCAAGCAGCTTGGGTGCTGCCGCAATCAAAGCTGCGGTTGAACGTGCAGGTATCAACGCTGATCAGGTGCAGGAAGTATTTATGGGTAATGTATTATCGGCAAACCTCGGACAAGCACCTGCTACACAAGCGGCAAAATTTGCCGGACTAGGAGATATACCGGCCACAACGATCAATAAAGTTTGTGCCTCAGGAACAAAGGCAATTATGATTGCTGCCCAGAGCATTGCTTTGGGGGAAAATGATATTGTTATTGCCGGTGGAATGGAAAGCATGAGTAATGTGCCTTACTATCTGGATAAAGCTAGGAATGGCTATCGCCTGGGAAACGGACAAATCACTGACGGACTTATAAAGGATGGCTTATGGGATGTTTATAACGATTTTCATATGGGTTCTGCGGCAGAACTGTGCGCCGATGAATGTCATATCAGCCGTGAAGAACAGGATGCATTCGCAATAGAATCGTATCAACGCTCACAATCAGCACAGGCAAATGGTAAGTTTAAAAATGAGATTGTACCTATCGAAATTAAGGACCGCAAGGGTGATGTAAGTCTGATTGAGCATGATGAAGAAATCCATGCTGTTAAATTTGATAAAATTCCTTTACTGAAACCCGTTTTCAAAAAAGATGGTACTGTCACAGCTGCAAACGCCTCCACCTTAAATGATGGTGCTGCAGCCTTGGTTCTCATGAGTAAAATTAAAGCCGAATCATTAGGTTTGAAACCATTAGCCAAAATTCTATCTTTTGCGGATGCCCAGCAGGCTCCGGAATGGTTTTCGACCACACCATCAAAAGCAATACCCAAAGCATTGAATCGCGCAGCAATCAAAGCTTCCGAAGTAGATTTTTATGAGATTAATGAAGCGTTTTCGGTGGTTTCATTGGCAAATAACCGAATACTTGAACTTGATTCGTCTAAAGTTAATGTGAATGGCGGGGCTGTTTCTATGGGTCATCCACTTGGCGCCTCGGGTGCGCGGATCGTAATCACCTTGTTGAATGTGCTTCAGCAGAATGGCGGAAAGATTGGTGTGGCCGGAATCTGTAACGGAGGCGGTGGAGCAAGTGCGATTGTTATCGAAAATAGGCAATAGAACACCATGAGAATTCTTTTTATAATTTTAGGATGGTTAATTTTTACTTCTGGAAATGCCGAAGCTCAGCATTCTGATGGTAATAAAAACCAGCAGAATTTACTAAATCTTCAGGATAGTCTCTTGGTTCTAAGTTACAAGATGATCAATGACAGCATAGAACCTGAACGTTATAATGCTAATTACAAATTCATTAAAACTCTAGTCAGTTCCTTAAAAACACCCTATTCTTTTAATTTCCCGTTCGATTCACTGAAGACTATCTCAATTCAGTCTTCACCAGATAAAAGATTCAGGATTTTTAGCTGGCATGTGATGAATAATGATGGCAGCTACCGTTATTATGGCACCATCCAAATGAATAATCCTGATGGTAAACTACAAATGTTCCCGCTGGTCGATTATACTCCTGCCATAAAAAACAGTGCAGATACGGTTACTACATTTGATAAATGGTTTGGAGCTCAGTATTATCGAATTATATCCGTCTTGAATAATGTTCAGACTCCTTATTATGTATTACTCGGCTGGAAAGGTAATACCATCAGATCAACGAAAAAAGTAATCGAAATCCTTTATTTCAAGGACGGAAAAGCCTATTTTGGGATGCCTGTTTTCGACGGTGACAAAGAGCAGCCGTTTAAAAAGCGGGTAATTTTTGAGTACGACCGCAGAGCAACAATGGTTCTAAACTACGATTCATCCCTAAGTACCGTAGTTTTCGACCACCTCGCCCCACCTGATCCCAAATTAAAGGGAAGATTCGAGCTCTATGGCCCTGATTTCTCTTACGATGGTTATCGGCTTGTTAATGGCAGGTGGAAATTTGTACAGGATTTGGAACTAAAAAATGATCCTACAGATCAGGATGATAAGTTCAATGATCCGAGGAAGATGAAGGGTAATTGATAGTGGAGAGTTGAGAATTGAAAGTTGGCACCCGATAGGTATCTGGTTTACAAATTAAACACATAACACGCATCAGATAACGGGTAACAGCATTTAAGGTGAAACCGCCTGCATCATCAATCCTGAAATATAAGCGCCATAAGTTCCGATTACATAACCGAAAACGGCTAATAAAACACCGATTGGTGCTAAAGAGGGATGAAAAGCACTGGCTACCACCGGTGCCGAGGCCGGTCCGCCGACATTTGCCATACTTCCAACTGCCATAAAGAAAAAGGGTGTCTTTGTCACCTTAGCGACCAGAATTAATACCAGAGCATGAACCGACATCCATATAAAACCGACAATCAATAATCCCGGATTCTTAAAAATCGCCATAATATTCATTTGCATTCCGATTGAAGCGATCAGAACGTATAAAAAAACACTTGCTAAACGGGAAGACCCAACTCCTTCAAGGTTTCTGGCCTTCGTAAATGAAAGCACCATGCCAAGCGTTGTTGCAATGATAATTATCCAGAAAAAACCGGAAGTCAGACTCAATTTACTGAGCTGAGGTGCATTCATAGTCATCCAGGGTGCAATTATATCTGCCCCAATATGTGCAATTCCGGTTATTCCAAATCCAATAGCCAGTATTTTAATGATATCTTCCATCTTGGGAACTCTCATGATACTTAACTGATAACTTTCAATTTTTTCTTTTATTTCTG
>VGGW01000201.1 GCA_016868395.1 Bacteroidota bacterium
CGATATCGTTTAAGTATCTCTTTTTTTTCCGCTTCCAGATCAATTACAATTTCTTTCATATTGTCATCAAACAGCTATATTTTAACGCATAGTCTGTTAATACCGGGTTACATTGTGTAACTTTGGGGTTAATTTATATAAAATTTAGCTGTAAATTTGCAGAGTATAAATTTATGAATTTTTTCAGGCTATCGATAATTTTTTCTGTGGTATTGATGTCAAAAATGACATCAGGTCAGTATAAGAACGACCCAACCATAAAGGGGCCTAAAGATACTATTCGGGTTTCTGTTACCAATATCGATAATGAATTGATTCCTTGGATCGTGATACCTGAAGTTTCAATCATTGATACCCGCCTTTTTAGAACTCCTGAAGAGAAAGTCAAATTTAATCGTTTGAGATATAATGTATTGAAGGTTTTGCCTTATGCCATTTATGCCAGAAGAAAATATCAGGAACTTCAGATGAATTTGGCCAATGTTAAGAACAGAAAGGAGAAAAGGGTTATGATTAAATCATTCGAGGGTGAGATTAAGGACATGTTCAACAGGGAAGTGAAAAATCTGACGATTACTCAAGGCGGGATATTAATCAAACTCATCGACAGAGAAACCGGAAACAGCAGTTTCGATTTACTCAAGGACATGAAAGGAGGAATAACCGCATTTTTTTATCAGTCTATTGCCCGAATCTTTGGCAATAATCTAAAAAATACTTATGACCCTCAGGAAGACCGTGACATTGAGGCTATTATTCAATCTGCCGGTTATTATTCATACAGCTACTTATGAATAACAGATCGGTATACCAATTCAGTGTTCAAAAGCTGAATGGGGAGCAGGTGAGCCTGAAGATTTATGAAGGGAAGGTTTTGTTAGTTGTTAATATTGCCTCTGAGTGTGGATTCACACCTCAATTAAAAGAGCTTGAAAGTCTTCGCCAGGACTATCAGGGGGAGGATTTTGAAATACTGGCATTCCCTTCAAATGATTTTGGAGGGCAGGAGCCCCTTGAGGGCTTTGCTCTGGGAGATTTTTGCGAAAAGAATTACGGTGTAAGCTTTCCCGTTTTTGAGAAAATAAGGGTTAGAGGTGAGTATGCACATCCACTTTACAAATTTTTGTCTAACAAGGGGCTCAACGCACATGTGGGTGCATCTCCAAGATGGAATTTCCATAAATATCTCATCAATACAAAAGGTGAAGTGATTGACTTTTTTTATCCATTTACCAAGCCAAACTCTTCCCGAATTAAGAAGAAGATCAATAAGCTACTGATTACCGAGAAATTATGAAATTAGATTTACTGGTTTTTGCAGCACATCCTGATGATGCTGAACTTGGGTGCTCAGGTACCCTGTTAAAGCATATTGCAGCAGGCAAAAAAGTTGGAATCATTGACTTGACCCGTGGTGAATTAGGTACCCGTGGTACGGCTGAAACCCGTGATGCCGAAACGAGGGAATCCAACAGGATTCTTGGTTTACATGTCAGAGAGAATTTAGAAATGAGAGATGGTTTTTTTCGAAACGATGAAGAACATCAGCTTAAAATCATTCAGATGATCAGAAAGTACACTCCTGAAATAGTATTCAGCAATGCTTTACATGACCGTCATCCTGATCATGGAAAGGCGGGTGATTTAGTGAATGATGCTTTATTTCTGGCCGGACTTCCAAAAATCAAAACTGAGATTGATGGAGAACAGCAAAATGCTTTCAGACCTCGTTTATTGTTTCAGTATTTACAGGATAGGTATATTGAACCTGATATTCTGGTTGACATCACTGAATTTTGGGATAAAAAAATGGAATGTATACGAGCATTTAAGACTCAATTTTTTGATCCCAACAGTGAGGAGGAGCAAACTTACATTTCCGCCCCAACCTTTCTTAAAGTGGTAGAAGCCAGATCCAGAGAATTAGGAAAGGCAATTGGTGCTGAATATGCCGAGGGGTTTACCAGCAGAAAATTATTAGGCATTGATAATTTGTTTGATCTGAGGTAATTACAAAGCGACCCAAAATTGAGTTCTTAAAATTGAAGGGCTCTGTAAGGAATGTTCTATAAAGAAGGAACAATACTTTCTAAAATTTGCAAGCCCTCATCTATATGTTGCTCCTCAATAATTAAAGCCGGTCTGAATCGGATTGACTTTTCCCCACAACCCAAAAACATCACATTTTTTTTCATTCCTATGGAAATGAACCTGTCGCGCATACTTTTATCAGGAAAATCAAAGGCAGTGAGTAATCCTCTTCCTCTAACATTGGATATTTTTTCCTGATGTTCTGAAATTTTACGAAGTCGCTCCTGAAGGTAGTTTCCGGTAATGCTTGCGTTATTAAGTAATTGATCTTCTTCAATAATCTCTAAAATTCGCGTCGATCTTACCATATCCACAAGATTACCACCCCAGGTGGAGTTAATTCTAGAGGGAACTTTAAATACATTGGTTTTAATTTCGTCAACTTTTCGGCCTACAAGAATTCCGCAAACCTGCATTTTCTTGCCGAAAGCTAAAATATCAGGGCGTGCCTTAGGTCCAAAATGCTCATGTGCCCAAAATTTACCTGAAAGTCCAACACCGGTTTGTACCTCATCGTAAATTAAGAAACAATCATGTTCATCCGCAATCAATCTTAGTTGTTCAAGAAACTCCTGACGAACATGATTATCACCACCTTCTGATTGGATGGGTTCTATGATGATGGCACAAATATCGTCTTTGTTGTCTATGAATGCTTGTCGGATCTGAGCGAGTGAGAGCGCCTCTCGCTTCTTCAGATCTTCATAAGTTTCATCTGAAAACGGGAATTGGATATAAGGAATACTAACCCTTGGCCAATTAAATTTGGCATACCATTTCGTCTTATCGGGTATGGTATTGGTCAAGCTCATGGTATAACCCGTGCGTCCATGAAAGGCTCTTTCAAAGTGGAGAATCTTGAATCCATGCTCTCTGGTATATCCCTTTTGAAAGTTTTTTTGAACTTTCCAATCCATGGCAACCTTCAGGGCATTTTCTATCGCAAGAGCGCCACCTGCTATAAAAAAGGCATGGGGTAAATAATCTGGGATACCTATGCGGGAAAATGTTTTAACAAACTGGGCGTATTGGGTAGTATAAATGTCTGAATTGGAAGGATTAGTCAATGCGGCGAGCAACAGATTTTTTTTAAACTCCTCGTCGTTGACCATCTTGGGATGATTGTATCCAAGCGGAACTGATGCAAAGCAGGTAAAAAAATCCAGTAATGTACGATCGTGTTTGGAGTCATAAATATAAACACCATTGCTTTTTTCCATATCAAATGTCAGGTCATACCCATCTGCCAGGATATGTTTTACGAGAGTCTCCTGAACCTTATCGGGTGACACTGAAAGTTTGTACATGTGATTAAGTTTATAGTCAAAAATACCAAAAACTGCTTGAATGAGCAAATTTCGACGTTTTTATAGTTTATGGAGAAAAACAGGTTTAAAACGTTTAAAGGTATTTTTTTCAGCGGATGATCCTCGTCTCAAAGAAATTGGGTTTAAATAATTCAAATTAAAAGATGCAATTCTGCCTGATTGAGGACACTCAGAAATTAAATTGTTTGGTCATACCTAAAATACCGGTAAGGCCTCCGGTGTGTATGGCAAGTATCCTGGATCCTCTAGCAAAATAATCTTTCGCAATCAAATCATAAATACCATAAAGTAATTTTCCAGTATAAATCGGCTCAATCAATATGCCGGTAGAACCGGTAAAAGTTTTAATAAAATTCAGCAATTCATCATTTATTTTGCCATAGCCTCCACAATGATAATCCTGATGGAACTCAAAATCTTGGTCTTGACATTGATTTTCGATTTCAACCTGTAAAAAGTCCGCTCCCTTTAGAACCGGAACTACGTGAATTTTTGTCGGGACTGATTTTTTTTGAAGACCTTGAAGAATACCTAAAGCCGTGGTGCCGGTTCCGGCAGCACAAAAGAGGTGGTCATAGACTTCTTCGAGTTCATTTATCAATTCTGAACAACCTTTCGCACCCAGGCTGCCCCGTCCACCTTCATCAATAAAAAATGAATCAGGGTCATTATGGTAATACTGATTAAATAATCCGGATTGATTACGATAACTTACCCGGTCCACAAAACTCAGGTGCATTCCGAAAAGCTTGCATAGAAAGAGGGTTTCGTTTTCAGCTTCTTCGCCACGAACTATTCCTGTACTTCGAAAACCGAATTTTGCTGCTGCACAGGCTGTGGCCAGCAAATGGTTGGAATAGGCACCACCAAAGCTTACTAAGTGTTTCTTTTGAAGCTTTTCTGCTTCCAGGAGGTGGTATTTGAGCTTTCGCCATTTATTGCCCGATATAAAGGGGTGAATCATGTCATCCCTCTTAATGAAAAGCTGTACCTCCTTCGTTTGGAAGAATGGATCTATAATTTCTTCAATCGGACTATATATCGGGATTTCAGTCATCGATAAAATATTATAGGGGGTATTTAGAATACCGAGTAAACACTAAAATATAAAATTGTGCGAAAATTGTGTGATTTTGATACTATTGGGCCACATTTTAACATTTCATAACCCTTGCAATAAGGTAATTAAAAAACCGGATTGTCTTGGTTTATCTTGGGTTTATCTTGGACGAGGGTCTTTTTAAGACCCTCTATTTGCAGATTATCTTGTATTGAGCTATCCCCTCAAATGATCAACTATGTTTATGAGCCTATTAGATAATTAACCGGATGTCAACCTTTATTGGAAATTATTTCTTTAAGTAAATCTTCAAGGCTTCCTGTATTTACTTGTGACCCTTTGGGAAATCCGCAAGATATTGCGTGTAAATCAATTATATAGGAACGTAGAAGCTCTTTAAGGTGTTTGATATTTGTAGATCATCCC
>VGGW01000202.1 GCA_016868395.1 Bacteroidota bacterium
TTTTACTAACGCAAAGTCTATTTGTCGTTTATTTAAATCTACTTTTTTTACCAAAATCCTCACTTCATCACCCAACTGATATTTTTTCTTTCGTCTTTGTCCGATGATGCAATAATTCTTTTCATCCAGCACATAAAAATCATCATTCAGATCACGAAGCCGGATCATACCTTCACATTTATTAGCAATTATTTCGACATACATACCCCATTCGGTTAATCCGGATATAATACCATTAAAGGATTCTCCTATATTATTTTGAAGGTATTCAGCCTGCTTGTATTTGACTGATGCACGTTCGGCATCCGCTGCCTTTTTTTCCATCTGAGAAGCGTGGATTGACATTTTTTCATACTCTTCTTCATTGACAGACTTACCATTTGCTAAATACAATTCGAGTAAACGATGAACCATTACATCAGGATATCTTCTGATCGGGGAGGTAAAGTGTGTATAATATTCGAAAGCCAGACCGTAATGACTGTGTTTCTTGGTGGTATAAATGGCTTTAGCCATCGACCGTATGGCGAGTTGAGTCAGTACATTTTGCTCTTTTTTGCCTTCTACATCAGCCATTAAATAGTTCAAAGAACGAGCTGTTTCCTTACCCGAACTCATATCAATCTTATAGCCGAACTTTGAGGCAAACTGTGAGAAGCTTAAAAGAGCATCCTCTTTTGGGGAGTCATGTGAACGGTAAACAAAGGTTAATTTCTGTTTTCCTTTCCCTTTTTTAGCAATAAATTCAGCCACTTTTTTGTTTGCCAACAACATAAAATCCTCAATCAATTTATGAGCATCTTTTCGCTCTTTGACATACACTCCAAGTGGTTTACCTTGTTCATCAAGGCGGAATTTTATCTCCACGCTTTCAAAACTGATGGCTCCGTGTTTAAATTTTCGATCTCTGAGTTTATAGGCAAGCTCATTTAATTTTAAGAGCTCTTCGCTGTGCTTGCCATTTTTATTTTCAAGTACCTCTTGCGCTTCTTCATAACTAAAACGCGTATCAGAGTGAATAATCGTTCGGCCAAACCATTGTTCATGAACATTGGCATCATCGTCAAGCTCAAATATGGCTGAGAAGCATAGTTTATCTTCATGAGGCCTTAATGAACATAAACCATTAGATAATCTTTCCGGGAGCATTGGAATCACCCGGTCGACCAGGTAAACAGATGTTCCTCTTTCAAAAGCTTCCTTATCAAGTGCCGACCCTGATTGTACATAATGGGAAACATCGGCAATATGAATACCAACTTCAAAATTTCCGTTTTTTAATTTCTGAAAGGAAATTGCATCATCAAAATCCTTGGCATCTGCCGGGTCAATGGTAAACGTTAAAATCTTTCTGTAATCCTTACGCTTGGCGATTTCTTCTTTTGTAATCTCATCCTTTATAGATTCAGCTTCTTTTTCAACCAGATCAGGAAAGGCTAATGGGAAACCGTAATCCGCTAAAATGGCATTCATTTCAGCATTATTCTCACCTTGTTTGCCAAGAACATGAGTAATTTCTCCAATTGGATTTTTGGCATCTTCAGGCCAGTCGATAATTTTGGCTATAGCTTTATAACCATCCATGGCCCCATTTAGTCCGTCTAAAGGAATGAAAATATCATGAAGCATTTTCCGATCGTCAGGAATGAAAAATGCAAATCGATCAGAGAGCTTGACAATTCCAGTAAAATCGATCTTGGCTCTTTGTAAAATTTCAACAACCTCTCCTTCTTTTTTCCGCCCTCGATTTTTGGCATAAACGTATACCTTAACCAAATCACCATGCAAGGCGTTTCGCAGTTTCCTTGGGGCTACGTATATGTCTTCTTCAAATTCATCATCGCTGATAATGTAAGCTGAACCATCGCTGGTCATATCAACCCTTCCAGAAATGAAGGTCTTTAGCTGCTTCAAGATGAATTTACCCTTATCAGGTTCTTTCAAAATACCTTTCCTTGTTTCTTCTCTCAAAACCTCCAAAATTAAAGCTCGGCTTTCTTCATCATGGAGATTTAGTCTTGATGCTACTTGTTTATAATTTAAGGCTTTATTCCCTGATTTTTCAAATACATCGGTTATGAGCTTGGTCAGTACCAGGTTAAAGTTATTTGACTTCTTTTTCGACATTATTCACTAATTTTTTCTAAGATAAGGCTTAAGCATTGAAAATAAACCACTTAACTATTAGATAACATTCAAATGATCATTCTAATCAGGATTTAGGCTCTACAATGGTAATTTGATCGTTAGAAAGGGCAGGTAATGATTTGAATCTCAAAAGGATTTGAGCGGTTGTAATTACATCTTTTTCACAATATACCCTAATTCTCTCCAGATCCTTATCTTCCCAGTATACCTGAGCAACCATACTTCCGTTAATATCATCTTTCGGACTAGGAATATTTAAGACCCTTGCCAACAACTTTAATGAAGTATAATTTTTATAATCTCCGAATTTCCAGAGGTCCATGGTATCGAGATGCATGATTTCCCATGGCTTTTTCCCTTGAATATTCAATTGAGCAGGTATTCCTTGTCCATTGATTATCATTCTACGGCATAAATAGGGAAAATCAAATTCTTTTCCATTATGAGCACATAAAATAAGTGACTCAGGCTGCTTTTTTAAAAGATCAATAAATGATTGAATCACTTCCTTTTCATCATTTCCGTAGAATGATTTAATTCTGAGGGAAAGCCTTTCTATTTTTTTAGTAAAGATGCCAACAGAAATACAAATTATTTTTCCAAATTCTGATAAAATCCCTCCTTTTGAGTAAAATTCCGAAGCTGTCTCTCCTTCGCGACGTTGAAACCGCGTTTTTTGATCCCATAATTGCTGTATATCTTCAGGCAATTCATCAAAGGATGAACATTGGGGTACAGTTTCGATATCAAGTACTAAAACTTGTTGAAGATCAATATTTTCTAACATGGGTAGTTTGTATCGGGATTAGAAATTTACAAATAATTAGTATCCTATAAAAGTTTATTAGGAATATAGGTAGATTAAACCAATTACAATCTATTCAAGTATTCATTTACCTTGGGAGGTTATTTTCAGCTGCTTAGTTCGCAAACAAAGTTCAGTTTTAAAACCTCAAATGGTATCTGATTGACAAGCCCCAAAATGATTGTTCAAATCTCCACACTTATAAAAAGAGACTTTCCAACAATATTGGAGTTAATTTAACCTGAGTTCGATACATGAAAGATTAAAAAATATCATTTATATGGATTTTATCACGCTCCGGATGCGTATGATTTGATTTTGGAAAGCAATACCTGCGTGTTATCGCTTCATACAGTCTTTTCCTCCGGAGTATTTCCGGCAAGAAATGCTACTTGATTTTAGATGATTCGTAGCCGGAAGATACCTCCTTCGGCAAGGTTTAGATTACCAGATGCTGTTTTTCATCGGGAGGGGCATTCCGGTAATAGAACTAAAGGCTCTGTGAAACAAACTCGGGTGGCAGCCCTATCTTTTTTGCCTTACTGAATCTTAGGATACCAATTCCATTTCACGCAAAAAATAGGGCAGAACACGAGACAGGGAGCAGCAGGCCATGCTTTCCAAAAGCTGAGAATTTAAATCAGCCTCCGGCTAGAGCTTATATCGATCTCAGGTTAATTTAAAGTATTTGGTTAAAAAATTGTATGGATCTCTTCAGTTATACCTAATCATAATTTTAAAGACTCTAAATTTCATGGACTTTACTCATAAGAGGCAAGCCGGACAGGAAGAATAAGAATGGGGGGTAAGCTTAACTAATCATCACACCGGGCATATTCAACAGTGGAATTCGGCTTAAATTTGAATCGACTATACTTTCAGGCAAAAAAATAAACTTCTTATCAAAAATTTGTTCCCCGATATAAAAGCTCAGCCAGTACTCATTGGTTAAGCCCAAAACTTGTTCATCAATTAGTTCTATTCCGGCATATTCTTTAGCTGATACCCTGCCTAGTGAATGTCGTAGAGTGGATGTTTTTACTTGAATTCCATTTTTTGCTCCATAGCCCTTAGAGCTGATAAGTACCGTTTCTATCGCTTCTTCCTTAAGGTTTAGTAAATACACCTTCCAGTTTTTGTGTTCCGGACTTGAAGATTCAAGTACGACAGCTATCGCCACGTCCTTGACGATGTTTTCAGGCAAATCTTTTTTCATCTCTAGGTAAACTATTTCCTGATCGGTCTTTATAGTCTATTTTTTAACAAGTTTTTTTGTTGGTTTTTTTCCTGTTGTTTTTTTGACTACTTTTTTTGCCTTTGTAACAAATGCGTCGGGCACTTGTTCTTCTATTAATTTTTTAACGGTTTCGAGAGAAAGGGAGGCTAGTTCTTCCGGACTGTATTTGTCTTTGGTAGTTTTGTTTTTTCCTAGTTTCAGCATTTGTTTACCAAAACGAATGAAGGGCCCCCATCTTCCATTTTCAATGGCTATTTTTTCGGCTGGCCATGTTTGAATATGACGATTGGACTCTTTTTCAACTTTGCTGCTAATCAATTCATCAATTGCTTTTTGATCCAGCTGATCAAAATTATAGTGTGCCGGGACATTAATATATAGATTGTTCCATTTAATAAATGGCCCAAAACGGCCTTTCCCCTTAGTTACAGGCATATTTTGGTAATTGGCAATGGGAGCCTCTGCGTTATTTTTTTGTTGAATTAGCTCGATAGCACGATCAAAGTTTACCGAAAGCGGATCTTCACCTTTTGGTAAGGATATGAAACTGTCACCCCATTTAAGATAAGGTCCAAAGCGGCCCAAGCCAACACTGAGTTCTTTATTTTGATAATCCTCAAGCTGAAAAGGTAGCTTAAATAGATCGAGTGCCTCACCTAGTGAAATGGTTTCAATCATTTGTCCG
>VGGW01000203.1 GCA_016868395.1 Bacteroidota bacterium
TACGATTGAACATGAGTTAAATCGAAAGATATCTTAAAGTATGGAATTAAAATCGCGTTGATCCATGACGTGAATCCGAACATAAAGAACATGAATGCAATGATTACCATTCCTGTAATGGTATCACGCTGACTTAATGATCCAACCGATACTGTTTTGTTTGTACTCATTTTCTATTTTATGAAGTTTATACTGATCAGGGTTTAATGCCTAAAAACTAAATTTATGATTTTCTGCCGGTATTTAATCCTATTATAATTTTGATGCGCTATCCTCATCAATAAATAAAATGGCCCGGTCATGCCTTCTCAGAATAGTTGAAGGATATTTTTCACTGATATCACTTTTTATGGTATGATAAATAGCATCTGCTTTAAATTTACCGGGAACGATGGCAATAGCATAAGTTGATTTAAACAATGCGGGCATGGTAATGGTCAATGCATGAGTGGGAACTTCCTCAATTTTGGCAAAACAACCATCATTCACCTGTTGATCACGGCAAGCCTGATCCAAATCAACCACCTTAACAATCAGGGGATCATTAAAATCAGCCACATGCGGATCATTAAAAGCTAAGTGGGTATTCTCACCGATACCCAGGCAAACAATATCCGTAGGATATTTGATTAACAAGTCAGAATACCGCTTACACTCTTCCTCAGGGTCAATATTACCATTCAGATAATTAACAGTACGGCAGTTAACCTGGCTAAAAAGTCTATCTTTCAGGAAATTACCAAAACCTTGTGGAGCATCCGGATCTAAACCTATGTATTCATCCATGTGGAAGGCATTGATTCTATTCCACTCAATGTCTTTCTTGAGTAATTCGGCTAAAAACTCATTTTGTGAAGGTGCAGAGGCAAAGATTATGTTGATGTACTCTCTGGTTTTCAGTAGTTCAGCAATTCTTGCTGTTAATTCTGATGCTGCTGCGGCACCCAATTTCGGTCTGCCACTATAAATTTTTGCGACTAGCTTATCTTTTTTAATCTCTCTCATGAAGGTATAATTGTATGGTGTAATTCTTAATTTTCTTTATTGTAGATCACTCTTCCACCAACAATGGTAGTATTTACCTGAATATCCTGATCAAAAATGACGATATCGGCATCCTTTCCTTTGGTGATGGAACCTTTAGATGGACCTAATCCCAGGATATTAGCCGGGGTTTGAGCCGCCATTTTTACGGCTTCCGATAATGGCACATCGGCAATGCTTATCATGGTGCGAACCAAACGATCAGAGGTTGCTACGCTTCCGGCAAATGAAGTACGATTAGGTAATTTTGCCACACCGTCTTCAACCAACACTTTCAAGCCATTGTGTTTACTACCCAAAATGCTATCCCCCGAAGGCATACCGGCAGCACGCATAGAGTCGGTAATCAAAGCGATCCGGTCGGGCCCTTTGATTTTATAAATCAATTTAAGCAATGGTGCAGGAAGGTGAACACCATCGGCAATAATCTCCACATCCATTTCATCTAGAAGGTAGGCGGTTTCAATCACGCCTGCATATCTGAAACAATTTCTGCGCGTTACTCCAGACATGCAGGAGTAAAAGTGCGTACCCAAGGTAAATCCTGCCTCAAAAGCTTCCAAAGCTTCTTCATAGATTGCATCCGTATGAGCCATTGCGACCAGTATACCTTTAGAACGGAGGTGATTCCCAAATTCAATGGCACCCTTTAATTCCGGTGCGGCACTCCATCTCTTAATATCATTTGATCGGGAAAGAATTTCCATATACTCTTTAGGATCGGGATTTCGAATATACCTGGGATCCTGAGCTCCGCGCTGAGACATGGCAAAATAAGGGCCTTCTAAATGCATGCCTAAAAACTGCGCCCCCTTGGTATTGTTTTGATTGGCCTGCTTGTATAATTCAAGAGTATGGTATAGTTCATCCAACTCACTGGTGAGTGTTGTAGGCATTAAACCGGTTGTGCCGTATTGAGCATGTGTTTCGGCAATTTTCAGAAAAGCCTCTTCAGAACCATCCATGAAATCATGCCCACCCCCTCCATGCACATGAATGTCTATAAAACCCGGCGAGATGTACTTGCCTTTTGCATCAATTTCTGTAGCACCTGCTACTTCTACATTTCCCTGAACTACCTCTCTAATTTTTGAACCTTCAATAATCACTGTTCCCTCGAAAATTCTGTAGGGGCTTATAATTTTACCATTGTGTATTTTTAATACTCTTTCCATACGCTTTTACTATCTGCTATTCTAATTTCCTAAATTAGAAAATTAACAGTTCCTCTTTCGTGAATAATGTAACATTGACGAAACGAAAAATAAACTCATCAACCGTTCAAAATAAGACCTGAAAAAACCTATTTATCCTATCCCTCATCGAATTTTTTTGATAACCAATCAATAAATTTAGGACTTAGCCCGAAAATAATTGATTTTCAATATACTTGCGGCTCCCTGATTTCCAAGGACATCCAAACTTTTAATTTCAATGGTATTTTTCCCGTCTGCTAAATCAACAAGCAGCGAATTGCTTTTTTCAGTCATTTGAACTCCGTTCACCATCAGACTGAAATGGCTGAATCCGGGTGTCTCCGTATGCATAGTCAGTTTGAGTTTTCCTGATCCTTCGTACTTGGCACTCAAGTCGACATGACATAAACTTCCATATAGGTCGCTGGCCCTTCTGACATAATACCGGTGTTCCGGGGTTTCGGGTGTTTGCTGATCTGTCCAGGCATAATAGCCATCCCAGCCCCAGTGTGTTCTGCCATGGGTAACAGGCAATGGCAGTTTTTGACTCAACCAATTGCTCCTTGGAATCCAGCGCACTTCTGCCGTATTGTAAAATCCATAGCCTCCGGAATAACCTGAATTCTCTGAATTTGGTGTTACCTTCCACCAGACATAGTCCTGATTAATTTTACCGGAAAAGGCTTTGCCCCCAACTTCCATTGCGATCGGTAGTTGATCAGGGTCGATCCGGTTAGCACGACGATCACGGTCTTCAAACGACCAGGAATCGCGATCAATCACCTCTCCATCGGGATAATAAGTCTCCAGAAATACCTGGTGTAACTCCAGAATATTCAGAGGAATACCGGTTTTTTTATCATAGAACATAGAGTCGAAATTCGGATCGGCCATGATCCATTTGCCATAATCGCGCGACCAAACCTCAACCAGTTCATGTCCACCCCAAATGGCATAATTGGCATTTACAATCCTTGCCGGGATGCCAAAACTCTGACAGGCCTGTGCGAAAACGATGGCATACTGCAGGCAGTTCCCTCCTCTTCGTGATAAATTGCCTTTAGCTACCGGACCACTCAGAATTTTCCTTGCATCCCAGCTCAGCAGATCATCTAAGTTTGCATTAGGTAGAAACCAATCCCAGCTGCCTGCAGTCCATGCTCTTAAGCGCTTTATTTTCTCCCACTCCGTTTTTGCTCCTGCCACAACCTTATCCAGATTAAACTGTAGGCGTAATTCCTGAAGTTCCGGAAATCCGGGATCCTCATGCACAAACTGAAACGACGACCTGACAAAAGGGTAATTTCTTACTTCAGTAACAATCAGCTTGTCATTGGATGCCAGCGTTTGCAAGCTCGTCTGCAGGTTCAGGCCCTTTAGCTTTGGAGATGTTCCATCAACATTTGAACCAAAGCTATATTCAAGCTGAGCAAAACGATGATTCTTCTCATTGCTCAAGTTCGTACCCGACAGTAAACGCCACTCCGTCCAGCCTCCTGCTTCAGGCAAATGGGTATTACCCGTCCTGATTCTGGTTTGCCATTGAGCACCCGCGGAACGGGAAGTATCCGGTTTAATTGCTGAAGTTTTGATTTCTACAGGCATAAACAGTACTCCTTCTGTAGCTTGCTCTGCCAAATTAATCACAGGTGTTTGAAGCCAAGCTCTCTGATCAAAAGCATTCACTTTCAAGCGAATCGGATATTCTGCCATGTTTGCAGCAGAACCGGCATTTTTCCAGGTCTTACCCTGGTCTACACTCTTCAGACTGTTACCAGCAAAGGAACTTGAACTCCCCAAAATCGATTGAGCAACCGTGCTTAAAGCCATTGGGACCCTAAATTTTTGATCAGGATGGTGTACTTTTAGCTCAACCTGATTTTTACCTTTCTTCAGGTAAGAAACCGGTACCGTAACAGAAGTCCAGAAATGCTTCAATTCATATACAATTGGCTTATTCCCATTGACTCTGAACTCCAGTTTTCCTCCACTTAATGGGCCGGCAGGAACCATTGGATAAATCAGCATCGTGATCAAGGCCTGCTCGCGGGGAAGTACCTTCAAATCCAAAAACTTTCGGATGACCACACCCCGCTCCAGCGTATCCCAGGCTTCAGTACGAATAGAGCCCAAAGCAGCTGCATCGCTCTCAATCAGGAGCTTATCATCAAGCACAATCTCATGATACGCCAATTTCAGATTCCGGGAAACGGATTGTGCCCATAGTTCCTCGGCAGTCCAGTTTTTTACTATGGATTTAAGAGAATCCGCTTTAAATGATCCCTTTTTATAAGAAACCTCAAAATCCGCTGAATAAACATCCAATATTCCGGCGAGGACAGCTACAGAAATTAAGACACATCTGAATGTAAATTTTATTGCCATAGTTTGTAAAACAGAGATTAATAAATATAAAATCACAGAATTCAGTTCAAATTTTTACGCCCCCGGGAGAGTCGTATGTATCCGATCTTTTCAAAGATACCCCCTTCAAGCAATAATATTAAATTAAGAATTGAGAGGTCACAGCTTTCGCTGCAATGACCTATTTTTTGTTAATAATGCGATTCCAGCGAAGGCTGGAATCTCCCCATCTCCCCCCCCCCCCCAGT
>VGGW01000204.1 GCA_016868395.1 Bacteroidota bacterium
TAAATTAAATATATCAGACTTTGTCGTACAAAACTTTGTCCGCTTCATGCTTATGGACTTTATAAAAAGGAATTTATTGGATTAAATTTAAAAGCCGTAAATAAAATGAAACTATTCAACAAACCATGAAAAAACATCCAATAAAACAGTAAATTAGCAAACACTTTCTTATAAATCCATTTTTAATAAACTATATTTATTTAATAAACCAAAACTTATAAAAATGAAATACCTAGTCTTTATTTTCTCTTTTATTTTGATTTCAACCGCTTCTATTGCCCAGAAATCAACAAAACTATTTAACGGCAAGGATCTAACCGGCTGGACTATTCATGGAACTGAGAAGTGGTATGTTGAAAAAGGTCATCTGGTATGTGAAAACGGCCCTAAAGAAGAATATGGCTACCTATCAACAAACAAAAACTACAAAAACTTCATCCTTGAATATGATTTTAAATTGGAGGCAAATGGAAACAGCGGAGTATTCGTGCGGTCAGGTATCGAAGGAACCAAAATTAGCGGATGGCAGGTAGAGGTGGCTCCTCCGGGAAATGGAACAGGAGGAATTTATGAATCCTATGGTAGAGGATGGTTAACAAAACCGACAAAAGAAGAAGAATCCGGACTTAGTGCAGATGGTTGGAATAGAGGAAAAATTCATGTGAATGGCGATGAAATTACTACCTGGCTAAATGGTAAACAAATATCTAATTTAAAAGATGAAAAATTTGGTGCAGGCAAAGGCTTCATTGCACTTCAAATTCATTCCGGTGGCGATATCAAAGTAAGATGGAAAAGATTACTGATTAAAGAGCTTGAATAACAGTTCAGCAACTTTAATTTATTCTCAAATAAAATATGGGCTTATCATTCATGCTCGGTTAACCTCCAATTGAGCGAATAAAAAAACATTGTATTTAAATGAAAAACAACCATGAATCCTCACGCAGAGGCTTTATTAAAAAACTTGCAACAACCACGGCAGCTGTTGCGGCAGGAAGTACTGTATTTGCAGTTTCTCAGGATAGTGATACCAAGCATTTTGCCATCCAAAAAAGGTCCTACATTGGTGCCAATGATAGTATAAATATGGCCTTAATTGGTGCGGGTGGGATGGGAACTGGAGATACCATAACAGCTCTTAAAGTGCCGGGAACAAAACTTGTAGGGGTCTGCGATCTGTATGAGGGACGGTTAAAAGATGCTAAAAACCGTTGGGGTCAGGATATTTTTACAACAAGATCATACCAAGAAATATTAAACCGCTCAGACATTGATGCAGTTATTGTTGCCACCCCGGACCATTGGCATCAGCAGATATCAATCGATGCCATGAGAGCCGGTAAGCATGTCTATTGTGAAAAGCCAATGGTACATTCCATTGGAGAAGGGCCTGCAGTAATCAAAGCACAAAAGGAAACGGGAAAAGTATTTCAGGTAGGAAGCCAGGGTGTATCTTCATTGGGAAATGAGAAAGCTAAAGAATTGTTAAAGGATGGCGCAATAGGAGAGCTTAATTTTGCCGAGGGATTTTGGGCACGTCATTCACCGGGCGGTGCCTGGCAATACCCAATACCTGCTGATGCTTCGGCGGCAACGGTCGATTGGGATACCTTCGTAAGCAATACAAAGAAACGTTCATTCGATGCCTTGCGTTTCTTCCGCTGGAGAAATTATCGGGATTACGGAACCGGAATGTCAGGCGATCTGTTTGTCCATCTCTTCTCAAGTCTGCATTTTATAACCGACTCATTCGGACCAAATAAGATCTACTCATCAGGCGGATTAAGATACTGGAAAGACGGTCGTGAAGTTCCGGATGTACTTTTGGGCATATTTGATTATCCGGATCAGACGCAAGCACACCCGGCCTTTAATCTTTCCTTGAGATGCAATTTTGCTGATGGAACCAGTGGAAATACCATCTTAAAACTGGTTGGAAGCGAGGGCGCCATGGATATTGGATGGGACAGTGTTACGCTGCGAAGGAATAAAAATTTCTCTTCAGATGACCCATTCTTTATTGAAAAAATGAAGCAGGCGGGAACACCATTAAGCGACCGAAAAAGAATTCTGCCGCAGGAAGAATACACATTTGCAGCAGAAAAAGGTTACATGGGTGGACCATACGACCATTTTTTTAATTTCTTTCATGCAATCAGAACAAATGGTAAGGTAGCTGAAGATGCCATTTTCGGATATCGGGCGGCCGCACCGGCATTATTATGTAATGATAGCTACAATAATGATACTGCAATTTTGTGGAATCCTGAGAAAATGCAATTAATTAAGAAGTGATTATAACAACAAAAAAGCCCAACCAGTAGAAATACTAGTCGGGCTTTTCTCTAAAAATCTATATACTTACCCTGCTATCCAGCTAAATTTATACTCAAGCGTTGGGTTTTTGATTCTTTCAGCAATCCTAAGCAGACGATCCGGTAAATTCATGACATAATCACGAGCCTTTTCACCGGCTTCATTCAAATCTCTCAATTTTTCAATCTGCCAGTCTTCGATTAATTGCTTCATAATCTGAACATAATCAACAGCAGTGTAAACCCCCAAACGCTGGGCAGCATCTGTAAAATGTCCGAAGGTTTGCCCAATTTGCAAGCCTACTTCACGAAGAAAATGAGCCGGCATCACTATCTTTTGACGCATCATATCTTCAAAAGCAATCATCGCTTCATTCGCATCTACTTCAAATATCTTTGAAATGAAATCCTTATAGGCCTTAGCATGCCGAGCCTCATCTGCAGCAATTACCCCGCACATTTTAGATAGCAAAGCATCACCTGAATTTTTAGCTAAACTTGCTACTCTACGGTGAGATATATTAGTGGCTAATTCTTGAAAACTGGTATAAATAAAGTTTCGATAAGGATCATTTCCGGTACCAATATCAAATCCATCGGCGATAAGATATTGAGTCGATATCTCCATCGCGCGCATATTCACTCGACCGGAAAGGTATAAGTATTTATTTAACAAATCGCCATGACGATTTTCTTCGGCAGTCCAATGACGTACCCATCTCATCCATCCACCCTTTTCATCTTTAGAAACTCCTTCCACCATACTTAACCAGGATTCATAAGTTGGAAGAGCCTCTTCAGTTATTGTGTCACCAATCAAAACAGCAACTAAATCATAAGAAAGCGCATTTGCATTTTCACGTAAATCTTTCACTTCCTGAAAAAAAGTATCTCGAGTAGAATCAGGTAATAGATCAGCGGGTTGCCAGTTGGTTTCAATTGGTTTCAAATAATTAAACATCGTATCCCCCATAAATTTTTCAATATGGGTTAAAACTTCACGACGCACATTTACATTGATTTTCATACAAACAAAATAGAAATTTAAATATACGGAAAATGTCGTTGTAACTAGTTAAAATAATCGATTTAATTTAAGAAGACCTATGTCTGGGAATAAAATTAAAATCAGATCCTATGAAATTCCGTATCCTTTCGGCAAAAGCTTTGTCATCGCTTAGCTATCGTGAGGCGAGGCTCCAGACACTCATACACTGAGTTTAACGTGAGATTGATGGTGCCTCTTGCCGGAGCCTGATCAATTTTCTCAGTTTTTGGAAAGCAGTCCCGTGTTCTGCCCTATTTTTTTGCTGAGTGTTGAATCCTCGGCATGAGAATCAGTAATGCAAAAAAGATAGCGCTGCCACCCGGGTTTGTTTAACCCGGTGCTGTTTTCCATCGGAATCGACAGTCCGCCAAAATGCCGTGACTACTCAATAGCCAGGAGCTCCCGGCCTACGTCCGTTCAATATTTAAAAGCGCTGAGTACCTAAAAAGAGAATTTAAAGCTATACTTTCTTGCCCGAAGTACACTGTAGTAAAGGACTGAATTAAGCTACCAAGCACTGGTATTGCTTTCAAAAAGCAATTCATACACCACGCAGTATGATGAGATCCATTTTAAGGGTATTTTTTAACCTTCTTTAAAGCGAACTTAACTGAGTATAACAAAAAAAGCCCAGTACAATGAAGTACTGAGCTTTGTTTAATCCCGATAATTATCGGGAGGGCACCGACCTAACTCCCATCCGCCCAGGGCGGACAGTACTATTGGGTTCTGGCGGCCTATAACGCAAAAAAGCCCAGTACAATGAAGTACTGAGCTTTGTTTAAAATTTGGCACCGACCTACTCTCCCACCTGTTACGGCAGTACCATTGGCTCTGGCGGGCTTAACTTCTCTGTTCGGAATGGGAAGAGGTGGACACCACCGATATAGGCACCTAAAGATTTTGGGAGTTGTACGTTGTACGTGATACGTTTTAAGTCTTACGACTCTAAACTTATCCGTTTTGCAACATAGAACGTAAAACGTATTACGTTTAACTCCACCAATATCTTAACATACCGGAAAAAGTACTTGAATAAGAAAACAACAGCATGTTTAGCTACTACAAGTAGTAGTCTATCTGCCTTCCCCGAATGTCATCGGGGGAAGAAAGCTTCGGGTAATTAGTATTACTCGGCTATGATGTTACCACCTTTACACCTGTAACCTATCAACGTAGTCATCTTCTACGACCCTCAATGGAAGTCTCATCTTGTGGCTAGTTTCGCACTTAGATGCTTTCAGCGCTTATCTATTCCAAACGTAGCTACTCTGCAGTACAGCTGGCGCCATAACAGATTCACTAGCGGTTTGTCCATCCCGGTCCTCTCGTACTAAGGACAGCCCCACGCAAACTTCCAACGCCCACAACAGATAGGGACCGAACTGTCTCGCGACGTTCTGAACCCAGCTCGCGTGCCACTTTAATCGGCGAACAGCCGAACCCTTGGGACCTTCTCCAGCCCCAGGATGTGACGAGCC
>VGGW01000205.1 GCA_016868395.1 Bacteroidota bacterium
CAACGTTTTAACTTAAGTTTGAACAGAGCAACCGACGAGGGTCTCCAAGTATTTGATCCCAAAATTAATCCTAGAAGATACCTGTGGATAAGCAATGCAAGTGCTGAACCCATCCAAGAACCAAATTTATCGAATTTTAATTCGAGTTCTTTCGTATTACCACAGTTAAGAGACACCGTTGAACTACCACATTTTATAAGGAGAAAAGAACTAGTCGGACAACTATCTGAACTAGTTTTTCCGGATCTCAAAATTTTAAGTTTTCATGAAAAGATATCAGATTATATGCACCAGCGGTTAATTGTTTTCGATAAGGATCGCGTTTTAATTGATGAAATACTGATCAAGCACATACAAAAACTACAACCTGAATCGTTCTTCATGGTAGGAAACTACTTATTCTACATTCGGAACAAGAATGAAATCGTTTCATATTTAGTATAATTGCACTAATTACTTGAAATTACAAATGTTTAAACGGATAATTTTATCGATTTTTGTTGCTATTAGCTCATTCAATGTGAGTGCATCTATAGACTCAATCAATGTCGAAGAATTGAATGGGTACAAAAATATCGTGCATAAAGTGGAGGCAAAAGAAAGCTACTATTCAATTGCCAGAAAATACGCTGTGAGTCCGCAGACTGTTATTCAGTTTAATAATAACCGTTCATTACAAATCGGTACAATAATCAGGGTACCTACCGAAAGACCATTTAATGAGCCTGCCACCAATAATTTGCGAACAAATGCGGTTTCAAAAGTTGCAACAATAGAGTATAAGGTTGGAGCCCGGGAGTATTTAGGGCTGATTGCCAGAAAGTTTAATACTACAGTTGAGGACCTAAAAACATTAAATAATTTATCCGGCAACAATTTAGCTATTGGACAAATGATTAAAGTGCCCTATGGAACGGCTCCGCAAGAACAATTAGCCCCCTCAGCACCTGCTCCATTAGACACCCAAAAAGTAATTGCGGCTGTTCCAATCACTCAAATTGACACTAACAGGAATGCAAGTGACCGTTTAAAGTTACCGCCATCAAGATATGGCCTGAGAGAGGTTACCGAGAGAGGGTTTGCTTATTGGATTACAGATGAAAATCTTGATGGAACCAAAATGCTGGCTCTCCATCAAACCGCACCTATCGGCACAGTAGTAAAAATTACAAATCCAATAACAGGAACCAGTACTTTTGCCAAAGTTGTAGGAAAATTCATCGAGAACGAGTCTAATAAAGAGGCCATAATTATCACAACTAAGGCTGCTGCAGATTTAATTGGAGCATCGGATAAAAGGTTTCAAGTGATTATAGTTTATGGAGTTCCAAATGAGTAAAAAGCCTTATGTTATAGGAATTGCAGGCGGAAGTGGTTCGGGTAAGACCTTTTTTTTAAAGTGCTTTTTAAATGATTTTAAAGAAAACGAAGTTTGTTTACTCTCCCAAGATGATTATTATTTCAGAATAGCCCATACCATGACGCCGGAAGAAAACAAGCTCTACAATTTCGACCTGCCTTCAACGATTAATAATCAGGAATTTATTAGTGACATAAAACATTTGATGAATGGTAGAACTGTATATCAGAAAGAGTACACTTTTAATAATCCAAATGCTGAACCGCGCCTCCTTGGAATCAATCCTGCTCCAATAATCATGGTTGAGGGTTTATTTATTCTATATTTTAAAGAAATTGCTGATTTGTTGGATTTAAAAATCTTTATCGACACGGATGAGGAAATTGCATTACAACGTCGACTAAAAAGAGATCTTGTAGAAAGAGGTTATCCTGAAAGTGATGTTAAATATAAATGGGAAAATCATGTAATGCCGGCCTATAAAGATTATCTTCTACCACACAAGAGTTTGTGTGATATTATCATAAAAAATAATACACATGTTGCAGATGATATCATAAAAATAACCAGTGAAATTTCAAATAAGTTACGTTCAAGCGTATTAGGAGGAATTGAGATCTAAAATTCCATTTTAGGAATTTCACCTTCGACGATCAATTTCCCGGCAGTTGCCTTCCGTATTTCATCAAGGCTTACTCCCGGAGCACGTTCAAGCAATTTAAATCCACCTTCAGGTTTAACTTCAAGCACTGCAAGTTCAGTCACGATTTTTTTAACACATTTAACTCCTGTTAAGGGTAATAAACATTTGGGTAACAATTTACTTTCTCCGGCTTTATTCACATGCTGCATAGCAACAATGATATTCTTGGCAGATGCCACAAGGTCCATAGCTCCCCCCATACCTTTAACCATTTTGCCTGGAATTTTCCAATTGGCTATATCTCCATTTTCAGAAACTTCCATAGCCCCAAGAATGGTTAAATCAACTTTTTGGGAACGAATCATACCAAAACTCATTGCAGAATCAAATACTGAAGAACCAGGTAAGGTGGTTATGGTCTGTTTACCTGCATTAATTAAATCAGGATCCTCCTCGCCTTCATATGGAAATGGGCCCATACCCAGCAATCCATTTTCGGATTGTAACACAACATTAATGCCTTCAGGAATATAATTTGCCACAAGTGTTGGAATTCCTATACCTAGGTTTACATATGATCCATCTTTAATTTCCTTGGCAATTCGCTTTGCTATTCCGGTTTTATCTAGCATAATAATTATAATTTTTTGTGGTTTGATGCTTTGAAAATACTGAACCCCCTCATTTATTAAATTTTGTGATTAAAATTCCATTAAATATAATTTTTATAAGCTATTTGAACTCGGGTTAATGGCCATTCTATTTCAGCCAAATCATGCGAATAAAAAATTAAACAGGAGTAATATACCGGTTCTTTTGCCTCATTGGTTGTAATTTCTATTCTATGAATCGAGTCCGGTTTACTCTCTGAATTTTTTATTTCTTTGCCTTTGCACCTATCGAAGTACCTACACCTGTGGGTGGTTTTAAAAATATGAGCACTCTTGATTGATAGTAGAATTTTTGTTCATGGATAATTTCAACAACACAATCAAACCTCAATTAAAGAACCATAATCTGTTTGTGAATTCTCATTTAAAAAAATCAAATCAGGCGCACGGTCCTCTGTTCAATTCTCTTTTCATAGTTCTTACCTTGAAATATTCGGTGAACAAAAATGCCGGGCGTATGAATCTGATCCGGATCCAATTCACCCAATTCTACGAGTTCCTCAACTTCTGCAATAGTAACCTTCCCGGCCATCGCCATAACCGGGTTAAAATTTCTTGCCGTAGAATGATAAATAAGATTACCCGCCGAATCTCCTTTCCAGGCTTTAACAATAGCAAAATCAGCTTCAAAAGCTAATTCCATCAAATAATCTTTCCCATTAAAGTTTCGAACTTCTTTACCTTCAGAAACTTCTGTACCTACCCCGGCAGGTGTAAATATTGCCGGCATACCATACCCTGATGCCAAGCATCGTGTTGCCAAAGTTCCTTGAGGGATCAGTTCAACTTCTAGCTCTCCACTGAAAAGTTGCCTCTCGAATTCTGCATTCTCGCCAACATAAGATGAGATCATTTTCTTAATCTGCCTATTCTGCAACATCAATCCTATTCCAAAATCATCAACCCCGGCATTGTTAGAGATACATGTCAATTGCTTAATATCTTTCTTTACTAATGCGTTTATACAGTTTTCAGGTATCCCGCATAGACCAAATCCTCCCAACATCAAAGTCATCCCACTCTCAATGTCCTTAATTGCCAATTCGGCATTTGCAACCACTTTGTTAATCATATATATTTTTTGGAATTTAAAATTACCTCCACAAAGGTACTTCAAAGTAGATTTAATTTTTCAGAACTAAGATTTTATCCTTGATTCAATTACTTTTAGCGACCACCGGTCCTCCTATCCCAAATAGAGCAAATAGGGCTTTTCCTTTCATAAGCAGAATTTTCACCACCTATTACACCAACTCGCTCCATCATCCAGCCAAAATTATCGCGAACTCGAAGTATTTCCAATGAATAGTTAAAATGTCTGAATATCGACGGTGATTAGCTGTATAGATTCTACAATATTTAGTCCAATCCAAATGCATCACTAGACGCTCAACCTGCATTCAGAATAAACTAAGGCTAAAATCAAATTTGTTCTTCGACTCTCCAATTGGAACAAAAAACTTTTCAATTCAGGAGCCTATTTCAAATAAATATAAGTGATACCATCTCCACCCCTGTCTGCATGTTCATCTTCAATACGACTCACCTGAGGATATTTACGTAAATACTCACGAATGAGTTTACGAAGAATTCCGTCGCCCTTTCCATGAATGATCTTCAAGGAAGATAAACCCAACATTACTGCTCTGTCTAAATACCTTTCAATCTCATAAATTGCCTCATCTCCCCTCCTTCCACGCAAATCGAGCTCCGTACTAAAAGTTGAGAAACTTTCTGTAAGATCTGTTCCATGAGATTTTCTAATTTCTTTCGGCACAGAGCGGTTAGAAATTTTCTCGAGACGATTTACTTTAACAACGGATCGTAAATCACCCATAGCTAGTATGACATTATCGCGAGCAACTTCAATCACCTGACCTACAGTTTCTGAATCAACAAGCTTGACCCAATCCCCGGGTTTAAGATCTTCGGTCACTTTTATTGAATCAACTTTCTTTTCAGGAAAATTATGGGATTTCAATTCTTGTTGAAGTCTCTGTCTTAATTGCTGTGTTCTAATTTTATCGGCCTTGCTTTCCTTTATCTCAGAAATTGTGTTCTCAATCAGTTTATTTGCGTTTTTAATGATATTTTGGGCTTCGAGTCGTGCATCTTTGATGATAGACT
>VGGW01000206.1 GCA_016868395.1 Bacteroidota bacterium
ATCCTCAGCCCAACGCCTTATTGAACAATGCCTCCAAAGCACATAAGTTATTTGGCTATCCGAGAGTAACAGTCCGTGATATGATTGAAATGACTGTGGCATGGATTCAGGGTGGTGGTAAAATGATTAATAAGCCAACTCATTTTCAGGAGAGAAAAGGTCAGTTTTAGCTAAATAGTAAAGAAAATTTGATTAAAAGTATGTCAACCAAAATTTTAGATCCGGCGCTTAAAAGTTTACTGCAAAGTGGAACAGTTCTACCTGCAATTCCATTGGCCCTAAACTCTTCCCGGCAGTTTGATGAAGTTCGTCAGGGAGGACTTGCAAGATATTATGTCGCTACGGGGGCTGGCGGACTCGCGGTTGCGGTTCATTCAACTCAGTTTGAGATTAGGGATCCGAAAATAAATTTATTTGAAACAGTTTTAAGAGTTGTGTCAGATGAAATTGATCTAGCTACTCAGGGTAGGCCATTTATCAAAATTGCCGGTATTTGCGGACCCACAAGTCAGGCAGTCAAGGAGGCTGAAACAGCCTGTAAATATGGCTTTGATCTGGGGCTACTGAGTATGGGTGGGCTACAACACTGGACCGAAGAGGCTATTCTTCAGCGGGTACGGGATGTGGCTGCAGTTATGCCTGTTATAGGATTTTATCTTCAGCCTTCTGTTGGTGGCCGCATTTTTTCATACAATTTTTGGCAGGAATTTGCGGAGATAAAAAATATTGAGGCCATTAAAGTAGCCGCATTCAATCGCTATCAAACCCTTGATGTTGTCAGGGCAGTTTGTGCCTCTTCAAGATGCGAGGCAATTGATCTTTACACCGGCAATGATGATAATATTATACCGGATCTCCTGACCAAATATAGTTTTAATATTAACGGAAAAAAGGTAGAAAAAGAATTTGTTGGAGGTTTGCTGGGTCATTGGGCAGTATGGACGCGGGCAGCAGTAAAGTTACTGGAAGAAGTAAAATCATGTAAGGCAAATGCGGGCAAAGGTTTATCTGAATTACTGACTAAGGGTATAGAAGTGACCGATATGAACGCAGCAATTTTTGATCCAGCGAATGGATTTCATGGATGCATTCCGGGTATACATGAGGTCTTGCGAAGACAAGGTTTATTAGAGGGTCGATGGTGTTTGAATCCCCAGGAAGAACTATCAAATGGTCAATTCGAGGAAATAGACCGCGTGTGTAAGGCTTACCCACATCTTATTGATGATCAATTTGTAAAAGAGCTACTTCATTGATTTAATGCTTCCTAAAATAATATTTTAGGGAGTTTTATTTTTTATAATTACATAATGGATAGACGAAGTTTTGTTAAACATGCTGGTGCTTTTGCTGCCTTAAGCTCTGTGAAATTAGCTGATTTGAGTGCTGCCGAATCCCTTCCCCTCAAAAAGATTAACATTGTTAGTACTCAGACGAATTTTGAACGTGAAAAATTAATACGGCCTTTTGGATTTAAGGGAGGATTTTTAACTGAATTATGGCAGATTGCTTCAAGAATGCAATCAGATTCCGGTATATCAAGAATCGGACTTGCGACGCAGAGCGTGCTTTATGGGGATTCCGAATTATTCTCCAGACATTCAGAAAATGATGGGAATGGATTAATGTATGATTTGGTTAAGAAATCCTTGGCTCATGTTGAAAAGACACCATTCAGAACTCCAATTGAACTTTTGGATACCATACTTCCGGGAGTGATTGAGGATGGAAAGCGGATTACAGGAAAAGATGATCTTAATCTTAATTTTATATATAACGGGCTGATAAGTGTCGACAACGCTGCATGGCTTACTTATGCTGCTGAAAACAAAATTAGTAGCTTCGAAGGAATGATCCCGCAGAAATATAAAAAGGCATTATCTCACAGAAATAAGAAAATCGCAATCATGTATCAAATCCCCTATGGCATGCCAATGGAAGATTTGAGAAATGCAGTAAAGCAAGGGTATTTTGTTTTTAAGATCAAAACAGGGGCACCTGGCTCACAGTCGGAGATGCTCCAAGCCGACATAGAGAGGTTAAGCCTCATTCATCAAACACTTAAAAATTATCGGACTGAACAAACTGAAAATGGGAAATTGATTTACACAATGGATGCCAATGCCCGTTATGAAAAGAAGGAAACCATTTTGAGGTACCTCGATCATGCACGAAAGATTGGTGCTTATGACCAGATTTTATTGATTGAAGAGCCATTAAATGAAAAGAATGAGGAAAGTGTCGCAGATATTGACCTGAGGATTGGTGCCGATGAAAGTGTACATGATGAACAATCTGCGATAAAACGCTTGGATCAAGGATATAAAGTAATGGTTTTAAAGGGAATTGCGAAAACTCTTAGCTTATCCATAAAAATTGCTAAACTAGCGGCTGATAGAAATATACCCTGTATGTGTGCTGATTTGACAGTGAATCCAATCTTAATTGATTGGAATAAAAATCTTGCTGCCCATCTTGCACCATTTCCCATGATTAACATGGGAATGATGGAAACAAATGGTGATATGAACTATATCAATTGGAAACAAATGGTGAATTATCATCCCGCGGCACATGCTTCATGGACTATCCCTAAAAATGGAGTTTTTGAACTGAACACTGAATTCTATGCACGTAGTGGTGGAATATTTGATCCATCTGCTCATTATCAGTCTTTGTTTTAATTTGCAATACCTTAAAATATCGTGCCAATGAGGCCTTCTATAAAGCTGTTTTTTTTACTATCGGCCTTTTTGTCTTTTACAGTTGTCTATGCTCAGAGTACTACTGATTCAATTCGGAACATAAAAATAGATGCCTTAGTGGGATTGCAATTTGATCTGATCAGATTTGTTGTGAAACCCGGTGAAAAATTGAATCTGGTTTTTAACAATAGTGACGACATGAGTCATAATCTACTAATCACAAAACCCGGTTCAAGACTGGAAGTGGTTAATGAAGCTCTTAAGTTAGGTGAAAGGGGGCCTGAATTGAATTATATTCCAAATTCACCCAATGTTTTATGGGCAATTCCAATAGTTAACCCCAATCAAAAAAGATCATTGAGCTTCATTGCACCCAAACAAGAAGGAGTTTATCCGTATGTTTGTACCATTCCGGGACATGGTATGGTTATGTTTGGTGCCATGTATGTTAATTCGAATGGAATGTTACCGGATTTAAAGAATGATACGAATATTCCTGTCAATCGTAGAAACGATGATGCCTCAATTCTTGGAATTTCACATTCTCAACACCGAAGTGTAAAAACCAAACCATTACATCCCTATGTTCCGGTACCGCCCTATTTTTATCGTGTATTCATTGATGGTGCAAGTCCGGCTGCAATTGCGGTTAGTCTGACATCTGATTTGTCTTATTGCTGGGACGCGGGTACCTCTAAATTGCGTTTTGCTTGGACTGGAGGATTTCTTGATAATTCTGAACTCTGGAAAGGTAAAGGGGATGTATCTGCAAAAGTGGTAGGCTAAGTGTTTTTCAGGGATAAAACGCTATTCCCTTTGTCATTCAGTCCGGATAAAGCGGTATCAAAATTAGATTACAAAGGATTTAGGCTAATCAATAAATTTCCTGAATTTCATTATACAATAAACGGAATTGATATTTTTGAACTTATTCTTCCCACGGCAGACGGAAAGGGTTTGGTCAGGACCTTTAGGATACCGGATGTTAAAAATAGAGTTTGGTTTAATACAGATTCACAGGATGGAGTTAATTATATTTCTTCTCATGGAATTTGGCAAGAGAATAGATTTAGGTTGTCGGCAAATGAAGCCAAAAAATTCAGTATTACGATGCATATGAAGGAAGGAGGTCTTCGATGAACAATAAATTCATTAAATGTTCATTGTTAATTTACGTTTTCATTGGTTCACAGCCTCTTTTTTCACAGAAAATTAATCAGTCTTATGTCGTAGAGACGATTAAAATGCCTGAAGGATTAACTGCTGAAAACGGTGCTGTTGAATTTTTTCCCGATGGTCGCCTTGCGGCCTGTTTTACCAGGGGGGAGGTTATGACCTATAATAAGCTTAGCAAAGAATGGAAATTATTTGCTTCAGGCCTACATGATCCCCTGGGAATTCTGGTAGTCAGTAACTCTGAAATATTAATCATGCAAAGGCCTGAATTGACACGAGTTAAGGATACAGATGATGATGGAATTGCTGATGTATACGAAAAGGTCACCGATGCATTCGGGCTTTCAGGAAATTACCATGAATTCAATTACGGCCCAATTATGGATAAGGATGCTAATCTATTCATAGCTCTGAATTCCTCTTCAGGAGGTGGGAGTATCAGGTCTGAGGTTCGTGGTCAAATAAACCCCCTCGGCCGTGAGGAGGGTAGTAAGGGTCAAATGTTTTCTAATTTACCCTATCGTGGATGGATCATGAAATTAACTAAAAATGGTAAACTTCAACCTTTTGCATCCGGTTTTCGTTCTCCTAATGGTATTGGTTTTGATCTAGAAGGCAATTTGTTCGCCACGGATAATCAGGGTGATTGGATTGGAACCAGTCCCTTACATCATGTGAAAGAAGGTAAATTCTATGGCCACCCGGGAAGTCTGGTTTGGCAAAAAGACTGGAATAGAGGCAATCCATTCTTATTAGCCCCTGAAATTTTGGATAGTATGCGTACCAGAGCTGCCGTTTTATTTCCTCACGGTATTATTGCCAATTCACCCACTCAGCCCATTTGTGATGATACCGGTGGTAAATTCGGTCCATTTTCCGGTCAGTTAATTATAGGGGAGAT
>VGGW01000207.1 GCA_016868395.1 Bacteroidota bacterium
GATTTTTGAAAGCAATACCTGCGTGTTATCGCTTCGTTTAGTCCTTTCCTCCGGAGTATTTCCGGCAAGAAATACTACCTGATTTCAGATGATTCGTAGCCGGAAGATACCTCCTTCGGCAAGGTTTAGTTTACTCGCTACTGTTTTTCAAGGGGAGGGGCAGTCCGGTAATAGCACCTCGGGCCCTGTGAAACAAACCCGGGTGGCAGACCTATCTTTTTTGCCTAACTGAATGTTAGGTGAGCGATTCAACTTTCGGCAAAAAAATAGGACAGAACACGGGACTGGAATAAGCCAGGAGCAACAGACCCTGCTTTCCAAAAACGGATAAAAATAATCAGCCTCCGGCAAGAGCTTAGATCGATCTCAGGTTAAATTTAGTAGATGGGTTATCTTTTTGTTCTTAACCGGGTAAAAACATTGCTCCTAATTGATGCGATATTGCCATTGGCTTCAAATCAAACCACAAGCTGTCCAATATATTCTTTCTTCAACACATTTAGTTGACATTTCCATGTTGCCCATCCGCCCCAAAAATTTAAATTTGTAAAAATTTACAGAAATGTCTCAAGAAACTGAACTTGTACAATGTCTGATCATTGGATCAGGTCCTGCGGGTTATACTGCAGCTATTTATGCCGCGCGTGCTGATTTAAAGCCTGTCATGTATACCGGTATGGTTCCGGGTGGGCAGTTAACTCAAACCACCGATGTGGAGAATTTCCCGGGTTACCCGGATGGCATTATGGGCCCTGAGATGATGGAGGATTTTAGGAAACAGGCTGAGCGTTTCGGAACTCAAATTCGATTTGGTTATGTGAGCAAGGTCGATTTTTCATCAAGTCCTCACAAAGTTATTATCGATGAAGAAAAGACGATCACGGCAGACACAGTCATAATTGCCACAGGTGCGAGTGCCAAGTGGTTGGGTTTGGAAAGTGAGCAAAAATACAATGGTTTTGGTGTGTCTGCTTGTGCAGTATGTGATGGATTCTTTTTTAAAGGGCAGGATGTGGCCATTGTTGGCGCAGGGGATACCGCGGCAGAAGAGGCAACCTATTTGGCCAAACTATGCCGGAAGGTTCATATGCTGGTTAGAAGAGATGAATTCAGAGCTTCAAAAGCCATGCAGAACAGAGTTTTAAACACTCCTAACATAGAAATTCATTATAATACTAATACAGAAGAAATACTCGGTGATGGGAAGAATGTAACAGGAGTAAGGGTTTCCAATAACCAGACCAAAGAAACAAAGATCATAGATGTTACCGGTTTCTTCGTTGCCATCGGGCATAACCCAAATACCGAGATATTCAAGGGAATATTGGACATGGATGAAACCGGATACCTGATTACTCAGCCAGATAGCACAAGAACTAATATTCCCGGTGTATTTGCATGTGGTGATGCACAAGATAAATTATGGCGTCAGGCAGTAACTGCTGCAGGAACCGGATGTATGGCGGCTTTGGAAGCTGAGCGTTATCTTGCTGCAGCAGAACACGGTGGTCACTAAACAATTAAAATTCAGTATTAAAGCCTCCCAATTGTGGAGGCTTTTTTTTTATTATTGAGAGGGAATTCAATCTCTTCAACGAATGGAATATATTGTTTCTCAGCTATATGTAATGCTGGCAATTATTTGTTAAATTTGGTAAAAGCAAAATTTACTTTTTTAAAATGGATAACTGACAGTTATGAATGTTTTGAAGCTTATTGCCGGTTTATTTTTATGTACTTTCTTAATTTCCTGTGGGCCTGAGATTGAAAAGCAGGAATCAGCTGCTAAGCCTGAATTGATCAGGATACCAGAACCCTTTCGCTATCACAAGGCGATCGAGGTAAAACCGGGTTTAACTTTTGATATCGTAAGTTGGGGCAGAGGGTCAGATTCCATCGGTGCTTATCTTATTTTGAGGTCAGACTCAACTCGTTTGAGCTATCGTTCAGTTTCCGGGGAATTAAAAGGGCAAGTTTTTGATGCCTGGAACATGGATCTGGATAATGATGGAAATCCGGAATTATATATCCAATCAGTTGAAAAAGGAAATGATAATCATTTAAAGATGTATATCCATGAGTTTAGTGATGGAGGCTCCAGCCAGCCAATTCGTTTCCCTGAACTGAATTCTTCACTCAAAGAAGGTTATCGAGGCAAAGATTCCTTGTATATCAGAGATGGAATATTATACCGTGAGTTTGCCTTTCATTCCGCTAAAGATTCTGCTTCTGCAGTTAAGCCGCTTAAGCGAAAATTAGAATATTTTCTGAAAAACAATAGTTTGCAGTTCAAAGAAATAAAGGAAGATCGACAGTCGTCAGATAAAAAACATTAGGATTATTAACCATTGTCTTCAAACTGTTTGTGTATGCGTTCAAGATTTTGAATCATCTCCTCCAATTTTGTCTCCTCCCGTTTAATATAGGTTCGCATCAAAACAAAATAACATAATGCGATCCAAAGGAAAGTTAAAATAACACCCAAAATTGTCGCCCAAAGTGGGGTTATTAATGAAATTTCAATAAAATAAAGTATGAATCCTAAAGTGAAAAATATAGAATAGACTTTATAATTTCTGGTATTGAAAACGTAACGGTCTTGTTTGTATTTTTTTAAATAACTGATATAACAATCAGGTTTATCCATTAGCTTATCATAATTTATTCTGCGATAATTTTGGATCATGGCCAGGGTGTAATATAAACAGCAACTAATAAATATGATCATGGCCAGATGAGTGGTCCACATGGTAAAGGGACTTTTAATCCAAACATAGATGAGTACCACAGAGGCAATACCCATGCCGAGTATTTCGATTAATAATTTACCTGCAAGACTACTTCCGGTCTTTCGTACTTTCTTTAATACATCCTGGTGACTGACTTTAGGCAGTGCAATCTGTTCGTGCCAGATCTCCTTCAATGCTTCAAAATCTTTCATTTCTATTATATAATTGAGTCAGTTTTTGCTTAATTCGATGAATTTTTACTCTTAAATTACCTTCAGAGATACCAGAAATCTCAGCTATTTCATGATAAGGTAGTTCATCTAATACCATGGTGATGATGATTCTCTCGTTTTCTTCAAGCCTGGCAATGCATTTGTAAAGCGCGGCAACTTGTTCGTTTTTATCCGAGATTTCTTCTTCCTTAGTTTCAATAATAGTTTCGGTCAGTTTGTCTTTAGCCTGTCGTTTTTCCATTCTGAGGTAGGATAGGCAGGTATTCACAGCAATTCGGTAAATCCAGGTAGAAATCAAGGCTTGATTTCTGAATTTATCCAGGTTTTGCCAAACCTTCATGAAAGTCTCTTGCATTAGGTCGTTAGCGGTTTCATCGTCACCGGTATAACTATAACACAAATGGTAGATCTTTTTAGAATTAGCCTGGAAAATTTCCTTGAATTTGGCTTCCTTACTCAAATTAATCAGTTTTATGAATTTTGACTTTAGGATTATTGAATTGTTACAGATAATGGCTCTTGTTGACCCAAGCAGCCTTTTCTGAGACCTCATTCATTAGATTCTCAAATTCAAGGTTATAATCGAACTGAAGGTCTTCTTGTAGTTTAGGTATTAATTTGATGATTTTCTCTAATTGTCTGGTTAACAGACCTTGCATTGGCTTATGACCTGTTTTGAGGTCTGCAAATTTCAAAAAATTGGTACAGAACCAAAATGAAAGCTCTGTTTTAACCACTTTTGATCCGGAATATTTGGCATATCGATTAATCAAACGGATAATTTTTCTCATGCTTTTGGTACCGTAATAATAATGCTTTGGCATAGCTTTAAAATCCTCTATTAGAAGGAGCTTTATTTGTTCGCCATAGTGCATTGGATCCTCTGCATCAAACAGGAGATAGCTAAGCAATTCTTTGTTCTCTTTTTTATATTTGGCTAAACGAAGGCAGATGTCTGTAAGTTCGTGAACCGGACGTCCTAACAACTCCTTTTTAAGCCCATTAAGTTTCTCAGGTTTCATCTCTTGCTTTCATTTGCGGGGTAAATCTAATTAATTACTTTTGTTCGGAATACTAACCACACCTTATGAAAATTTCAAATCTCGGAATTATTGCTGTGATAGTGATATCGTTTTCGGCACTACTCACTTTTTTGGATCATTATGAATTACTCCATGTTCCGGTATTAGTTTTGATGTTTTCACGTTGGCTAGCCATTGGCGGACTATTTTTATACGGGTTCAAGAGAAAATCCTTAACTACCTGTATATTAATTTCAATGGCAGTTGGAGCTGAAATTGGTCATGATTTTCCTGAACTGGGTATCAAATTGCAGGTATTAAGTAAGGTATTTTTAAAGATGATTAAGACTATCATTGCTCCCTTGCTGTTTGCAACACTGGTATTTGGTATTGCAGGGCATTCTGATCTAAAACAAGTAGGTCGGATGGGTTGGAAATCAATCATTTATTTTGAGGTGGTGACTACAATCGCCTTGTTTATTGGACTTGCAGCGATTAATATTTCAAAGGCAGGCATGGGAATTGAAATGCCAAAAGGGGCACATGAAGAGCTTGAAAAGGTCCCACCTCAAACTTTTAATGATATTATTCTACATATTTTCCCAGAGAATATCGCAAAATCCATTGCCGAAGGGCAGGTATTGCAGATTGTGGTATTCAGTATAATTTTTGGAATTGCATTGGCAATGGTTCGTGAAGATAAGCGCCAGCCTGTGTTACGGGCTACTGAAAGCCTATCGGAAGTGATGTTTAAGTTCACAAACATCATTATGTATTTTGCTCCTATAGGAGTCG
>VGGW01000208.1 GCA_016868395.1 Bacteroidota bacterium
TACTACCAAATCCGGTACAGCTGATAAAGGTTTAGGAGTAGATTTCAATACCAATTTTACTTCGGATACGCCACTGGACTTTACCGACCTTCAATACGAGTATGGTCAGGGTGAGTTTGGGGTTAGGCCAACGACACCAAATCCAACATCTGGTGTATGGAGCTTTGGAGAACGATTTCAGCCGGGCATGACCCAAGTTTTATTTGATGGGGTAGTTGCTCCATATGAGCCTGTTAGAGATCGTATCACAAAATTCTATCAGGTTGGAAGCACATTGACTAATACTGTTTCTGTTTCTAATGGAGGTGCAAACGGTGGTTTTAATCTATCGCTCGCCAACATGGATAACAGCAGTATTCAGCCTAACAGTAAATTTAATCGTAGAACCATCAACCTTGGTTTTAATCAAAAAATCTCCAAAAAATTAAATGTATCGGGTAATATTGCCTATTCTAATGAGAAAAATACAAATCCTGTGGTGGTTGGCGGACAAGATAACAGTACCCCTGTTGTAATTTATACCTTGTCCAATTCCATGCCATTTGACGTTTTAAGTCGGAAACGTTTCGATGCCAATGGTGATGAGTTTGTTTGGTCGAGATTTAGGAATAGAACTAATCCTTATATCTCAAGCTACAATCGTTTCGAAAATATAAAGCGTGATCGGGTTTTTGGGAATATTACTGCAAAATACAATTTTACCGATTGGCTTTACCTTCAAGGTCGAATTGGACAGGATTATTTCTCACGGGATCGTGACTTTAATGACCCCACCGGAAGGGCCTCCAATCCTGCTGCACCTGCCGGTTTTGTTAACGGAAGGTATACACAAGAAGTACTTCGCAGCCGTGAATTAAATTCCGACTTCCTTCTTGGAGCGACAAAAAGTTTTAAAAATGGATTTGCATTTGACGCTACTGTAGGAGGTAACCAACGTTACACCGTTTTTGATCGTAACTCGGTTCTGGTACAGGATTTCGTTGTGCGCAATTTATATACCGTGGCCAATGGTCGGGTGAAAGATCCTTTTTATGATTTAAGTGAAGTGAAAATTAATTCGCTTTATGCTGCAGCGGAACTTTCTTACAAGAGTTATTTGTATCTGAATTTAACTGCACGTAATGATTGGTTCTCTACCTTATCACCTGAAAACAGAAGTATTCTATATCCTTCTGCCAATGCGAGTTTCATTTTTAGTGAGGCATTTCAAGGTGTGCCAAAATGGTTATCCTTCGGAAAAATTCGCGCAGGTTATTCTCAAGTAGGTAGCGATAACGCTGTAGGTCCTTACGCAAATAGCTTGTTTTTTGGTGTTAATAATAATTTATTCCCTAATCCGGCAGGTTCAGCACAACCGGTGGGCTCTATTCCTAGTGGTGTGGTACCGAATGCAAATTTGAGACCATCACGGGTTGAAGAAACCGAGTTTGGTCTTGAAACCAAATTCTTTGAAAATAGAGTTGGGTTTGAAGTAACCTATTATAAAAAAATTACAAATGATCAAATTCTAGCGTCTCAGATTTCAGATGCTTCCGGTTTCACAAGTTCAGTGATTAACGTAGGTCGTAGTAAAAATTCGGGTATTGAATTAATGTTATCAGGAACACCAATTCTGTCCAAAAATTTCAGATGGGAAACCAATTTGAATTTTGCTCAAAATGCTACCGAAGTAATCGACCTCGGAGAGGGTGTAACTCAAATAATTTCAGGAGGCGCAGCTGGCTCCAACTCAATCAGACAAACTGTGGGTCAAGAACTGAATAGCTTATTTGCAACTGCCTATCTTCGTGATGCTCAGGGCCGTCAGGTTTTTGATACGAATAATGGCCGACCGCTTAGAGCTCCGCAAGCCTTGAGAATAGGAACCACTATCCCTAAATATGTGGGTGGTATTTTTAACTCATTCAACTTCAAGGGGGTTACACTTTCCGGTTTAATTGACTTTAAACTCGGTCACTATTTAGGATCACAAACTAACTTCAACTTATACCGTCATGGCTTACATCGATCCACATTAGTTGGTCGTGAAACAGGCCTTGTAACCGGTTTAGGTGTCAATCAGCAGGGTGGTCCTAATACCGTTGCAACACCACTTCAAACTTTTTATGAAACGGTTAATACCAGTAGTATACGAGAAGAATTTGCTTATAATGCAGGTTTCTGGAAGTTGAGACAAATAACAATGGGCTACGACTTTACAAAAATGTTGCCTTCTAGGCTTTTCATTAAAGGCTTACGATTAAGTGCGGTTGCGAACAATGTGGCTATCCTGAAGAAATGGGTGCCTAATATTGATCCTGAAATGCAAGTTAGCGTATCGGATAATCAGGAGGGCTTGGAGCAAACGGGTCTTCCTACCAGCCGAAGCATCGGGTTCAATCTTAATGTAAGATTCTAATTTTTAATAGAACTTCTAACTGAATCATTTAAAACAACAAAAATGAAAAAGATAACTTTATATACCATGCTGCTTTTGTCCTCAATTTGCATATTGCCAAGTTGCGACAAAGGCTTTGAGGAAATCAATACTAATAAAACCTTGCCGATTGCGCTCGATCCGGCCTTTTTAATGAACAATGCAATCATTGGTTCTTCTGTACCATTAGAGACCATGATCTTTGAACTTGCGATTGTACAACAAATCATTACTCCTTTTGGTGGAGTATTGGGTGGTGGAAATTACAATCAAGACAATAAAGTTCGTAACCAAGGAGTTTGGGTTCGATACTATCAGACAGTTATTAAGTCTTTGTCCTCGGTAATCGCTGAAACAGCGACTACTAAGGCAGGTGCTCCAGATCGGTCAAATCTTTATCAATCTGCGCGTATCATGCGTGCTTATGCATTCATGGTTTTAACAGATACTTATGGAGATGTTCCCTATTTTAAAGCAGGTAAGGGATTTTCAGAAAACATTTCAGTTCCAGTTTATGATAGTCAAGAGTCTATTTATAAAGATATTTTAAAGGAATTGGAACAAGCATCTGCTGCCTTAGATCCAGCAAAACCAAGAAATAATAGCGATGTTTTATACGGTGGCGATATTGCACAATGGAAGGCTTTTGGTTATTCACTAATGCTTAGGGCCGCTATGCGTCTCTCTAAAGTTGATCCTGCCTTGGCTCAGCAGTCGGTTGCGAAAGCTGTTGCGGGTGGAGTGATTCAGGCTAATAGCGGAAGTGCTGTAATACGTCATACTTCCTTGTACCAAAACGCTGTTAACGGATTATTGAACGGCTCTGAGGCTAATAACTATTTTTTGGCTAAGCCTTTTGTTGACTTTTTATTCCAAAAAGGTGATCCGAGATTAAGGTCAATGTCTGTGCGTTATGTTGGGGCCGCAAGTGGACCGCAGCAAACCCCATCCAGGGCAGATTTTTCTCCGGCAGCTCAAAGAGGTATGCCTATAGGATTCGATAATGGAACCATTGTAGCACAGGCAAGACTCGAAGGCTTAGCCAGTTTTTATGATTACTCTCAGCTTGATAGATTCAGATTGGGTAGAATTGATGCTCCAATGTTCTTGCTTACCAATGCACAAACTAAATTATTATTGGCTGAAGCTCGTTTTAGAGGCTGGATAACAAGCGGACCAACTGCAGCCGCTTTGTATGCAGATGCTATCCGTGCAAATATGACAGAAATGGCACAATTCTCAGCTGCCTCAGCTATTTCTACCGCAGATATTGAGGCTTTTGTTACGGCTAATCCACTCGGGGTTGGTAGGGAATTAAGAGAAATTAATGAACAATACTGGGTAGCAACACTTCTCAATGGACCCGAAACTTTCGCAAACTTCCGTAGAAGTGGGTTTCCTGCACTGACTCCTAATCCTTATCAAGGTAGAGATGTTACGCCTTTTGTTCGCAAACTTACCTATCCTGATTCTGAATATGCCATCAACAAGGTGAATCTAAATGCTGCCATAACAAGACAAGGTGGAGATAAATTGGATACCCGGGTTTGGTGGGATAAACAATAAGTAAAAGTCTAAATCAATTTAGTTTTTTATAAAACAACTTCCGATTGAAAAATCGGAAGTTGTTTTATAATGATAGACATTAATAAAACAATCGGTAGATTTTATGGGACAAAATAAAGCAAGCCGAAGAGATTTTTTGTTTAAATCTACTCTAAGCGGATTAGGACTTGGTTTAATGGGTAATAATCTTTTTGCGGAATCATTTGGGAAAGAGAATGATCTGTTAATGAAAGCACCTTCAAAAGCTGCGCTAACTATTACCGACATCAAGTGTGCCATCATTGGAGGAAGTCCGGTAGTACATATAACAACAAATCAAGGAATCAGTGGCTATGGTCAGGCAGAAATCGCTAAAAAGTATTTAAAACCATTCGTACTCTTTTACAAAGAATACTTAATTGGCGAAGACCCAACAAATGTTGAGCGCTGTATGCTGAAAATCAGACGAATGGGAAGTTTTAAACCCTATGGTAGTGCTGTCAGTATTATTGAAATGGCTTTATGGGATATCGCAGGCAAAGCAGCTTCACTACCGGTTTACAAATTACTAGGTGGTAAGATTCGTGACCGTGTTCGGGTATATACTACAGCAGTTACACAATATCGTGAAACGTCAGGTATCAATCCGGATGATTATGCACAGGCGGTATCAAAAGTAAAAGAATTAAAAGAGGGTTTTACGATTATAAAAATGCCTATTGGTTTTCACAGCCAAATGGGAGGTAAGGCACCGAATTTTTTCTATGGGGATCCTGTCGGTCCAGGAAATCCACCTCATG
>VGGW01000209.1 GCA_016868395.1 Bacteroidota bacterium
TAGGGTGAAGGCTCTAAAGGTTCAAAGCAAAAGATCAGGACGTGACTACATACTCAGTGGCACTTATTTTGTTGATGCCACCGAAACCGGTGAGTTACTTCCATTGACAGGAACAGAATTTGTCATGGGCACCGAATCACGTAATGAAACCCATGAGCTTCATGCCCCAATCAAGGCCGATCCGGATAACCAACAGGCCTTTACCGTTTGTTTTGCCATGGACTATGTTCCCGGATCAAATAATATTAGGGATAAACCACTTGAATATGATTTTTGGCGGAACCTTGCACCCAAAATGAGTCCGCCATGGTCTGGTAAACTATTGGATTTGAATTATTCAAATCCTAAAACTCTGGAAAAGAAAACACTGGGTTTCAACCCGGATGGAAGTTCAACTGATCCTTTCTTAAACTTATGGAACTATCGTCGGATCTTAGCCAAGGATAACTTTATGCCCGGGGCTTTCAAAGGGGATATCTGTACCGTAAACTGGCCTCAAAATGATTATACCTTGGGTAATTTAATGGGTGTATCCCAGAAGGAATTTGATCATCACCTTACCCGAGCAAAACAGCTGAGCTTATCTTTATTCCATTGGCTTCAAACTGAGGCTCCACGACCGGATGGAAAACAGGGTTGGTCGGGTCTTAGATTAAGAAAGGATATCATGGGTACTGAGGATGGTATGGCAAAATATCCTTATATCCGTGAATCAAGACGAATAAAAGCCATGTTCACGGTGTTGGAAGAACATGTTGGTCAAGACAATCGTATTCAGGTTGCCGGGGCGGAAGCGGGTAAAAAAGCTGCTTATTTTTATGATAGTGTTGGTATTGGTTACTATCATATCGACCTTCATCCAAGCAGTCGCGGAGATAATTACATTGATTTTGCCTCCCTTCCATTTCAAATTCCTTTGGGTTCATTGCTTCCGGTTCGTATGGAAAACTTATTGCCCGCCAATAAAAATATTGGGACTACCCATATTACCAATGGCTGCTATCGCCTACATCCAGTTGAATGGAGTATAGGAGAGGCAGTGGGTTTATTGGTGAGCTACTCTTTAAATAAGCAGGTAATCCCCCGAAAAGTAAGGGAAGGCAGTCAGTTGTTAAAAGAATTTCAGGAGTTTATTGGGAAGCAGGGGGTAGAGACGAAGTGGAGGTAGGCTTAGCTTAAAGCTTAAGGCTCAAAGCATAATGTTATAGGTTTTAAGTTGTAGGTTGTAACTTATAAGTTGTAGGGTTTAAGTATCGGAGAATGCTTTTAGGATGGGAATTTAATTAGTAAGTTGAATATCAGTTAGAACAGATTTTTTTGAAGTATTTAGGTCTTGCTTTATTTTTTATTGTACTATTGATGCCTGATATTGTCTCAGCTCAAAGTTCATTTACCAGAGTCAAGCAGGAGTTGATATTTCAGGATGCACCGTTTGCACAATGTCACGCGTCTACACTATTAGAAACGGCCAATGGCGAAATTTTAGCTGCCTGGTTTGGTGGTACTAAGGAGGGGAATAATGATGTTAAAATTTGGACATCAATAAACCAAAATGGGAAGTGGAGCTATCCTCTTGAATTTGCTAATGGCAATTTTGGTACAGAAGGTACTTTCCCACTCTGGAATCCGGTACTTTTCAAGAATTCAGAAAATAAGATTTTCTTGTTTTACAAGGCCGGTCCAAATCCCAGGGAATAGTGGGGCATGTATAAAACCTCTTTGGATCAGGGAAAAACCTGGACTCAGGCGGTTCGTTTGCCTGATGGTATTCTTGGTCCGATAAAAAATAAGCCGATTGAACTGAATGATGGTACAATTCTTTCTCCCTCAAGCACAGAGACCCTCGACAACTGGAAGGTTCATATTGAGCGATCAAAAGATCAGGGTAAAACCTGGCAGCGTATTCCGGTTGATTCTGAAACAGTTTTTGGGGTGATTCAGCCAAGTATTTTGACTTATCCCGATGGTCGTCTTCAAATACTGTGTAGAGGTAAACAGGGTAATGTGATGGAGGCCTGGTCAGACGACCGCGGTCAAAGCTGGAGTAAATTAAATCGTACAGATTTGCTTAATCCAAATTCCGGAATCGATGCGGTGAGACCCTACCCGGTGGTGTTCAGTTGATAGTTTATAACCCATTAATTCCCGGCAAAGAATGGTTCAATGGAAGGTTTAAGTTGAATGTGGCTCAATCAATGGATGGTAGGAAATGGAAGGATTTGGTGATTCTTGAGGATGGGACAAAAGAGGAATACAGCTATCCGGCCATAATTCGGAGTGCTGATGGTAAAATACATATATCCTATACATTTGATCGTAAAAACATCAAGTATCTTGTTTTTGAAACCAAGTAATGGGATGATTATTTAAACTTAAAAACATTATCAATAATTTTTAGGAAAAAATCTACGCGTTTTTACAAATCAAAAAAAACCTGTTTAACCATGAAAAGAAGAGATATCTTAAAAAGCCTTACCATTTTACCATTAGTAGGGGCAATCAATCCTAAATCAGTAGAAGCAGAGCCGATTCAAAAATCAGGATGGACACCAAAGAAGGTGGCGATACCAAGTCCATACCCAAGTAAGAGTCCGCTATCCGCTTGTATCCGTTCCGGACATTTGGTGTTTATTAGTGGGATTGGAGGCTGGTATGCCGACAGAAGAAAAGAACCGGGTGATATACAGGTACAAATTAGAAGTGCTTTAGAGCACATGAGAACACTTCTCGAAAAAGCTAGCACAAATATGGGTAATGTTTTAAAGGTGCACATGTCGCTAGCCGAGCCAAATAAAAACATTGCTGCACTCAATGAGGTCTACGGCGAATATTTTCCGGATCCCAAGCCGGTTCGTTCGTATACCGGCTGTAGTCTTGAGCACATGGGTAGAGATGGTATTTTGGTTCAGATTGATTGTATAGCCTATATCGATTAGAAATTGCTTATTGAGGATAATCCTCAAACTAAGGTCAATTCAACATAATTTTAAAATACCGCGTAGCTGCCGGTAGGGAGGGGGAACGTAGTATTTTAAAGTTTAATAGCCGGCTTCTAGACAGGGATTGCTTCCAAGTTGCGCTCCAATTTATAAGTTATTTTTGCTATTAAGCCTCATAAAAGCCAAGCTATTTGGTTAAATCTTATCATCTAATCAACCTGAGTTTGGTACTGCATCATGCCCGAGTTGTTTATTTTTGTTAGTTCTGGAAAGCGGGGTCTCTTGCTCCTGGCTTATTGCGGTCCCGTGTTCTGCCCTATTTCTTTGCTGAGCTTTGAATAGCTCACATTACATTTAGAAATGGAAAAAAGATAGGGCTGCCACCCGGGTTTGCCACGCAGGGCCTGTGCTTCTATTACCGGACTGCCCATACCGATGAAACACAATTTTAGGTAAACCAAAGCTTGCCGAAGGATTATCTTCCGGCTACGAATCATCTGAAATCAGGTAGCATTTCTTGCCGGAAATACTCCGGAGGAAAGGACTGCACGAAGCGATAAGGCGTAGGTATTGCTTTCTAAAATCCAATCATAGACGTCCGAAGCAACATGGGATGCATCAAAAGGATAATTTCTATCATCGAACTGAGGTTAAATTAACCAAGCTTGGCAAAGACGGATATTTGTTGATACCCTATCATTCAATCGCTTTTTTTGAAGATTAAGGAGGTTCTCTTCTCAAAAATTCGGCTGATGGGATAAAAAAAAGGCTCCGGTATTCATTCAATACGGAGCCTTTTACCGGTATGAGATTGATCAGCTCGACAAAGGTGCACCAACAGGTACACTTATTCTCTGTCGATTGCTAGGCTGCACAACTTTCTTCGCTGTGAAGGTTGAGGTCAGATATTCACCATGATGGATGTTTCCTGTTATGGTATCACCATTTACAGTTCCTGAGAATGTGAATGGTACATTATCCGCCAACAATCTGGAGGCACTTCTAAAAATTACCTGATTGCCATCAATAGTACCATCCAGTTCATTGGTAGTAAATACACCTTTATGAGAACCCTTTAGCCAGTTGGTATCTTGTTGCTCGATACTGAAGGTATGTTTACTCGTCTCATTAAAGTAGGATATGCTTACATCCCAGCGACCCCTCAGATCTGCTGCAGGAGCTTTCATTTCCGGTGTAGCCGGGCGTTTCATACTTAATGCCTCAAAAATACGATCTGCAACTATTTTATCATCACCGGGTTGCATCATGAACGCAGCAACTGAAATGGAGGTTAGATTTTCTGCTGAGCCTGCACCACGCCGACCACCACCTGCACTTAGTGCAATTCGAGGCTTGGTAGTTGATAAGTAGGTCGCTATTTCTTGTCCGGTGGCATTAAATTTAGCCGGATCCCAAGAAATGGTAAGGTTTGGAGTACGGTTGTCTAATCCAGTAGGCTGACGGATACTGGTTGTCACCCCATTGATTGCTGAAACCCGTTTTGAAATGGTTTCAAGGTAAGCTGTCCAAGTGAGCTCTTCCTGCGCGTGATTACGCTTAGTCCAGGCTTCAACGGCGGCAAGCATACCAATTTGTTCTTCTTTACCTACTTTGTTGTCACGACCGGCTCCATGGTGTGGTGAGCTTGCCTGCCATGCTGCCATCAGGAATTTCTTTTCTCCCAATAGTAGTCCCGCACTTTGTGGTCCACGGATTGCTTTACCTCCGCTGTAGGCCACCACATTAGCTCCGTCCGCCAAATGAACATTTGGATTTAGCGTTAATGCCTCCGCCGCTGCATCGACGAATACAGGAATA
>VGGW01000210.1 GCA_016868395.1 Bacteroidota bacterium
GGCAACATGTTTACCTTGATAAGATTCCCAATTATGGTCTTTAATAAATTCTCTGAAGTCTTTTTCCTTCAGCATCAAACCATGAAATAGGTTATCTTTGATATCATAAAAAATACGCTCACCAGCCGGATAAAATTCGGCTAAATCAAAGCTAATCAGCCCGCTTAGAGCAACTTTATTAACAATGTTTTCCTGAACTTCCATCTTCTCTGTTGACTTATTGGCGGCTAAAGCCGATTAATCTCTATTTGATACAAAAAAAAATCCGAAAGTGAATGAACACCTTAGGATACAAAGTTAGTGAATTTAGCTGTTAAAAGAATTTAACGCGGTTATCTTTAATGTTTGAATTATCCCGTAAAACTTTAAAAGCCTCGCTGGAAGCACGCTGGGCTAAGCCTTGAGAGGCCTGGGCCTTTTGTTTAAAGGTATTGGTAAGGGGTGCAGGCTTGCTGAAGCCATTTACGAGGAAAACGTATACTCCTTGATCACCTTCAATAGGTTTTGATAATTTACCCGGCTGTGATCCAAAAATGGTTCCAACCAATACATTTTCTTGTGAAAGCCCCGGAATAACAGGATTTGCAAACACAATATTTTGCACCGGTGTGACCACTTTGCCTACTTTTTGAGCAACCTGGTCAATAGAAGTAGAACCTGACAGAGCCTTTTCCATTTTCTCAATCAAGATTCTCGCTTTCACTTTTTTGACAACCATAGGCTCAATATCCTTTTTAACCTGATCCAGTGGCAGTGTACCTTCCTCAAAAACATCAATAAGTCTGGCCACAGCAAATTTGTTGCCCATTTCAAATACCTGATTGGATACATCTCCTTTATCTGCCCCGAATGCCCATCTCACCATTTCACGTGGGTTATCTAAGCCCGGAATGAAGGCCTGAGTAGGTACCATATTTTCTGCCAATAATTTTACATAACCGGCCTTTTTAGCTTCCGCATCGAAGATTTCCGCATTTTTGGCAAGGCTTATGAAACTGGTAGCTTTGGCATATGCTTCCTGTTGTGTTTTATTGCTTGCAGAAAAAGATTTATCAACAATAGCAACCTTTGCCACTCTGGAAGAACCAATTTGAGAATTAATCTTAATTACATGGACACCAAACTGTGTGGTAATTACTTTAAGATCACCCGTATTGCCATTGAAAACAGCCTCTTCAAATGCCGGAACCATCGCTCCTCTAGCAAATGTACCCAGGTCACCACCTATATCTTTCGAGGCATCGGTTCCAAATTTAGAAGCAAGTTCAGCGAAGCTAGCGCCTTTGGCAATTAAGTTTCGGATGGAATCGGCTTTTGCTTTTGCTTTATCAATACCACCTTCAGTTGCAGGGTTAAGCAAAATATGACTGGCTTTTACAGAATCTGGTCCCACTTTGATATCTAGCACTTTAACCATTTTATATACTCCTGCTGAGAACAATGGGCCAATGAATGCCCCTTTGGAAGCATTAAAAACTGCTGAATCCAAGGCAGGCTCCAATTGTCCTTTCCGAACATAAGAAACCGGAATTTTGGTTTCTGCATTGATACTGACAAATAAAGAATCGTTGGTAGTAGCCCTAAATTCAGCAGCTGTTTTTGCCACCATTGCTTTTACATCTGCAGAGTCAGATTTCGATGGGTTTGCATCAAAAACGATATATTCAATGGAACGCTTTTCCAAGCTGTTCTTAAATCTAAATTTATTTTCCTTATAATAATCAGAATAATCCTGATCCGTAGGTTTAACCTGATTGTCCGGAATGGAACTGTACTCCAAATTGACGAAATTAAAATTGGCCAGCTTATTACGCTGATCATAATCCTCCTTTGCCTCCAAAGAAGTAACATAAAGGCTATTTCTAATCAGGTTGGTATATTTTTGGGAAAGTTTATTTTCTCGGATATTTAGTAGAAAAGCGGTCCATTGCTGACTAACCGGACTTGAAGCAGGCTGAGACTTAACATTCTCAAGAAATGTGTTCAACTGCATTCTATTCAGTTGACCGGTTTGAGGATCGCCAAAATTTTGAAGAATTTGAGGATCAGGATTTTTACCGGAAACTAGATCGTTCAATTCATTTTTACTCACTACAAGTCCCAAACGATTCATCTCCTTACTCAATAAAATCTGAGAGATAGATTGATTCCAAGTGTTTTCAATAATGTAGGAAGTCATCTGGGGATCCAAATTACTCTGACCCATCTGTTGCTTGAAATTATTGGTATTCTGCTCTACCTTTTCATTAAATTCCAAAATAGAGATGACCTTTCCATCAACTTCCCCAACTTCTATTTGATTTCCCTGCATAAACGATCCGCCCATCTGTACAGCGTCGCTTACTAAAAATGCAACAATTGCAAAACCAATAGCCCCAACGATGATTATCCCTGCACGGTTTCGCAAAAAACTCATTATTCCCATATCCGTATTTTTTTCTAATATAATTTAAAAAGAGGGCGCAAGATACAAATTTTGGAAAACAAACAATAGCTTAATTTAACCTGAGATCGATATAAGCTCTTCCGCGAGGCTGATTATTTTTCTAAGATTTTGGAAAGCAGGTTCTCTTGTTCCTAGATTATTCCAGTCTCGTGTTCTGCCCTATTTTTTTGCTGAGAGTTGAATAGCTCACCTAACATTCAGTTAGGCAAAAAAGATAGCGCTGCCACCCGGGTTTGTTTCACAGGGCCTGGGGTTCTATTACCGGACTGCGCCTTGCGATGAAAAACAGCAGCGGGTAAACTAAACCTTGCCGAAGGAGGTATCTTCCGGCTACGGATCATCTGAAATCAGGTAGTATTTCTTGCCGGAAATACTCCGGAGGAAAGGACTAAACGAAGCGATAACACACAGGTATTGCTTTCAAAAATCAAATCATACGCATCCGGACCATCATAAAATCCATTTTAAGGATATTTTTTAATCTTTCATGCATCGAACTCAGGTTAATTTATTTATACCCTTTATGCAGGATCAGGAAACTGGCTCGCTCTTCTCGTTTAAAAGGTATATCCCAATTGCCCTGATAGCTGATTTTAGTGGGCAATAAGGTCTTTCCCTCACCAAAATAACCCAGTTCTATGTTCATCTGAACATCAAAATCAAAGGCCAGATTATCATATTTCATGTCAACATAACGGCCCAAAATCTGAAAATTACGCATATCAAAAATGGTGACGAGTTCCTTAATCATCATGCCATCTTCAGTCCAATTTGACAAATCAGGCTTTAGTGCAACCTTAAACCGATAGACCGGGATAGAATCAAGATAAGTACCTCTGTAAAAAGTATAATCGTAATACTGCCTCATATTGGAGGTAAAAATCTGAGTTTTATTACCAATAAACGGCACTCCTTTAATCGGTCTTCCCGGACTAAAAATCAAGGTTTTGAGCTTATCTTTAAAGGATTCATTACTTTCCCCTTTTCCTCCTGTGATCGGGGCAGAAGGCACAAAATCAGAATTATACGCATTCATAAAGATGTAATCGAACATTTCAACCGTGTACAAAGCGTATTTTCCATTTCGTTTGTAAACATTACCATCATCCCGTTTCTCGAGTACCTCCATCTTATACGGTCCGGAATTATTATGGTAGATTCTACGATAGATTTTACCCGCTACTTCATTCTCTTTGTTATAGGTAAAAATTCGGTTTTCAGCAGTAAAGCTGTAGTTCTTCATGTTACGAAAAGCCTGGTAAAAGCTGGTATCATTGATTATTTCATTAATGAAAGTCTCGGCGGTCAGGCGGGTAGAAGTGATCGTGATGGCCGAATCGATGGTCACCGTCAGAACCGTGTCCGGGTTAAAACGAGGAATTTTCTGAGCCAAAGCAACATTCAAAAAACTTAGGAGAATCAGTAATAAATATACTTTCTTCATAAAAATTTCTAAAAACATGGAAGCCTTAAGGGTATATATGGACTAGTTACCCAACTGCTTAAGGGCAATATATGCCATCAGTCCGGTACTTAATTTGAGGGATTCTTCATCCACATCAAACGTTGGCGTATGAACCGAAGAGCTTATTCCACGGGCTTTATTACCGGTTCCAAGCCTGTAGAAACAGGCGTCAGAGACCTGCGAATAATAGGCAAAATCTTCTGCTGCCATCCAAATATCCAGATCCAAAACGTTTTCCTTTCCTAAATAGTCTTCAGCATGGGCTCGAACTTCCGCAGTGAGTTGCTCTGCATTGATCAAAAACGGATATCCACGAACAATATTAAAATCACAGCTACCACCCATTGCCTCGGCGATACCCTCAGCCATTCTTTTCATTTTATCATGAGCTTTAGCTCTCCATTCTTCATCCATTGTTCGGAAAGTACCCTCCAGATAAACTTCATTCGGAATGACATTTGTTGCACCATTGGCGATAACCTTACCGAAAGATAAAACCGATGGAATTTTGGGATCAGCCGCCCTGCTAACAATTTGCTGTAAAGCAACAACAATATGCGAGGTAATCAATACCGGGTCAATATTTTGTTGTGGCTGAGCACCATGCCCGCCTTTTCCATGAACAGTTACATAAATCTCATCGGTTGAGGCCATGTATTTGCCGGAACGAAACCCAACTTGTCCGGCCTGAATTAATGGCATCACGTGCTGTCCAATTACCGCATCCGGTTTCGGGTTTTCAAGTACTCCCTCCTTAATCATCATACTTGCACCACCTGGTAGTTTTTCTTCGGCGGGTTGAAAAATCAGTTTTACTGTTCCTCCAAACTC
>VGGW01000211.1 GCA_016868395.1 Bacteroidota bacterium
GGGTATTGGTTACTACCTTAACAAAACGAATGTCTGAAGAACTTAGCAAGTACATGAATCGCCTTGGAATTAAGGTTCGATACATTCACTCTGAGGTAAAAACCATGGAAAGGGTTGAAATTTTGCGAGATCTCAGACTGGGTGTAATTGATGTGTTGATAGGAATAAACCTGCTGCGTGAGGGTCTGGACCTTCCGGAGGTATCTTTAGTAGCTATTTTAGATGCTGATAAAGAGGGTTTCCTACGATCCGAAAAATCTTTAATTCAGACCATTGGCCGAGCCGCCAGAAATGATCGTGGACGGGTAATCATGTACGCTGATAAAATCACCAATAGTATGCGAATCACTATTGAAGAAACAAATAGAAGAAGAGACAAGCAAATTGCCTATAATATGGAGCATGGAATTACGCCAAAAACGGTGGGAAAATCGCGCGAAGCAATTATTGAACAAACCTCGGTTATGGATTTCAAGGGTGGCATACAAAAAGCTTACATCGAAAAGGAAATGATTGATAGTCTTGCCGCGGACCCGATAGTTCAGTACATGAGTAAAGCAGAATTGCAAAAATCTATCGATAAAACTAAAAAAGACATGACAAGTGCCGCAAAAGAAATGGACTTTCTTCTTGCAGCTAAACTAAGAGATGAAATGTTTGCCCTCGAAAAATTGATGGCGGATAGGTTCAACCCGACAGCCGGCGCATCGGGCGGAGAATAATGAAAAATGGAGTTTGCTTTCAGACCCTGACTAAAGGTGCTTGCAGACAAGAGTTGACACCTCCAACCCTCTTCGAGCTGAGGCTTTTTATTTCAAAACCGAACGTAAAAATCCTCTTTCTCCTGCGCTCTTCTGACAAAAGCTAATCCCATCCTAAACAAATCAATGGTAACACTCACCTCAGAATGCGACTTGATTTCTTGCCATGCCTCTTTCATTTCTGTGCTCCAATAGATATCGTCAAAAATTATCAAGGAGTTGGGACTAAGTTTCGTTAACAAGCGATTAAAATAGTCAAGCGTAGCTTTCTTAGTATGGTTTCCGTCAATAAACACAAAATCAATTTCCGGCAACTCTTCAATCAGACCGGGGAGAACGACATCAAAATTGCCCACAAGAACTTCGACATTAGTAAGATGTAACTTCTTCAGATTTTCACTTGCAATAGCTGCGGTCATTGGGCATCCCTCAATGCTATAAATCTTTGTATCAGGAACTGCCTTAGCCAGATAAGCGGTGGTGATACCCAGGCAGGTACCCAATTCGATGCTATTCCGGGGGTTTAAATCCTCCACGAGGCGATAAATAAGCTGGGCAATTCTGGCAGGCTTTAAAGCGTTTCTTGCGATATCTTTCACTTGCCTTTGCTTGTTGTTATTGACTAGGGATCCGGCCCCGTAGTCGGTAATGGTGATCCTTTGCTCATCCCTGAGCAATGTACTCCTTAATTCCTCAATCTCCTGATAAACCATTTTTCCACGAAAATCGTAAATAACCTGATCAAGCAATCGGTATACAAAAGGAGAGTGAACCCCATGCCGAGTTTTAGCTTTAAACTGATGCCCAATAAAATCAACTAACAGTTGAAAATTTATCATGTTGGTAAAGATAAGTTTCAGATCCGAGATGGGAAAATCTATCAAAGAGCAGGATTAGGAACAATTACATTTTTTGTAAATTTGTGAATAAGCATGAATGAGAAGGAAGTAGAATCACTAATTAAATTACTTGACGATCCGGATACCGAGATATCTCGTCGTGTGGAGGATAAATTATTATCCTACGGCAACGAGGTGATTGGATATTTGGAAAATGCCTGGTCACAGTCGCTGGATACCCTCCTTCAGGAAAGAATTGAAAACCTCGTGCATAAAATTCAGTTTCAGAATGTTAAACGCGAACTTGAATTATGGCATATCGGTGGATCTTTTGACCTGCTTCAGGGGATGCTGATCATCAATAAGTATCAATACCCTGACCTTGATGAACAGAAGATCATCAATCAAATTGAAGATATCAAAAGAGATATCTGGATGCAGATGATTTATGAGATGAGTTCAGTTGAGAAAGTAAAATTAATCAATCACATGTTCTATGGAGCTTATGGTTTTTCAGGGAATACCACAAACCATCAGGATCCTCAAAATTCATACTTGAGCCAGGTACTTGAAAGCAAAAAAGGGAACCAGATCTTACTCGCAGTGATCTATTCAATCATCGCTCAAAAACTTGATATTCCGATTTACGGTGTCAATTTGCCGCAACATTTCATTTTGGCCTATGTTGATGAAAATCCAAGCGAAGATTTAGGGGCATCACAAAATACTTTTGAGAACAGCATTTTGTTTTATATAAATGCCTTTAACAAGGGTTTTATTTTTGGCAGAAAGGATGTGGATGCGTTCTTAAAACAACTTAATCTGAAGCCTCTCAACCATTTTTATGAACCTTGCAGTCATACCGAAATTATCCAACGGGTACTCAGAAATCTGATTAGTGCCTATGAAAAACTTTCAGCGGTGGAAAAGGTGGCAGAATTGGAAGAATTATTATCAATATTCCCTGAGGCGAGGTAGAGTCGAAAGTCAAGACAGGTCACAGTTAAATTAAACCAGAGTATCAGAATAAAAAACCTTGATACCTATTATACTATTCTGGTAAATCTGTCCAGGTTCTTGACTCCTGATGCTCGGCTCCTCTTAGAACTCCATCAAATAAGCCTTCAAAAATTCATCCAGTTCACCATCGAGAACAGCCTGAGCATTGGACGTTTCGTAATTGGTGCGAAGATCTTTCACCAGTTTGTATGGGTGTAATACATAATTTCTGATCTGTGATCCCCATTCAATCTTTTTCTTATTCCCTTCAATCGTAGCAGAAGCTTCCTGACGTTTACGCATTTCAATCTCATAAAGCTGCGACTTTAATAAGCGAATGGCATTCTCCTTATTTTGAAGCTGTGATCTCGATTCCTGATTTTTTATGATGATTCCGGATGGCTTATGATATAAACGAACAGCCGTTTCTACTTTGTTCACATTCTGTCCGCCTGCCCCGCCCGAACGAAATGTTTCAAACTCAATATCTGCGGGATTGACATAAATCTCAATCGTATCATCAACCAGGGGATAGACATAAACCGAGGCGAATGAGGTATGACGTTTGGCATTTGAATCAAAAGGGGATATCCTTACCAATCGGTGAACACCATTCTCGCCCTTGAGGTAACCATAGGCAAAATTACCTTCAAACTGAATAGTAACGGTTTTGATTCCCGCAACATCACCCTCCTGAATATCCTGTTCTGATACCTTAAATCCATGCTTCTCTCCCCACATGACATACATCCTCAACAGCATAGATGCCCAATCGCAACTTTCGGTACCGCCGGCTCCGGCGGTAATCTGCATAACCGCATTCAGCTGGTCCTCTTCAGAACTGAGCATATTTTTGAACTCGAGTTCTTCCACCATTTTTAGGGTGATTTCATATTGCTCTTTGAGATCAGCCTCGGTTGCGTCTCCCGCCTGGAAGAAATCATACATCACGGCAGCATCCTCCACAGAAGCTTCAGCCAACTGAAACTCATCAGTCCACTTCTTTTTAGAATTAATAGCATGTAATGATTTTTCTGCCTCCTTGGGATCATCCCAAAAATCAGGCCTGAGAGCTATATCCTGCTCGTTTTTAAGGTCATCTAACTTCTTGTCGATGTCAAAGATGCCTCCTCAGAGACGTTATTCTATCTCTTAAATCTGTAATATTCTCTTTGGTCATGATGCAAAAATAAGAAAATTAAGTTAAGGCTGAAAAGGCAGACAGGGTTCAGAACCCTGTCAGCCTCAACTTAAAAACCGTCAGCTTTTATTTGCTTCTCAGTGACTGGTCCGTACTTCGCTGCAATGCCTTTTATTTCCTCTGATTTTCCGATCAATACAAATTGTAACTTGTCTTTTGGAAAATATTTGTTGATAATTTCCCGTGATTTAGCAACTGTTAGCCCATCCACATTACTTTGAAAATTATTAATGAACGACTCATTAAATCCATACCAGAACATTTGAGTAAGTAATCCTGCCAGCTGACTTGGAGTTTCATATTTTGGCGGGAATTGCCCCTTCACATAGTTTTTTGCTGAACTAAGGGTTTTCTCGTCGATTCCCTTTTTATGAAGGCTATCAAGAACCTGCAATGCTTTATCCAGGGTCGCCTCAGTAGTTTTGGTGGCGGTAAAAGTAGAAATCGAAAAAGTTCCTGAGTGTTTTAGTGGAATAAAGCCGCTACGTGCCCCATAAGTGAGTCCGGAATTGACTCGAAGCTCATCATTTAACCAAGAGGTAAAACGCCCCCCAAGCACGGTATTCACCACGTCTATAGCTACAAAATCAGGATTATCGCGTCGGATACCGAGGCCTCCTATATAAAGGGTGGTCTCACGTGCGTCATCCTTATTAACCAACAATAACCTGGAAGATTGAATCGAATTGACTGCTTGCGTTGCCAAATTCTTCGACACCAGCGTTGATTTCTTCCAGCCACCAAATAAATTTCTCAAAAGGGTTTTCATCTCCTGCGACTTGAAATCACCCACAAGAGCTATGGCAGATCCTTGCGGTGAATAATTGGATTGATAAAAAGTTCTCAAATCCTGAACAGTGAATTTACTGACCGACTCCGGACTTCCACCTACCGGATTA
>VGGW01000212.1 GCA_016868395.1 Bacteroidota bacterium
AAGCAAACATGGCCCACTTTCCTCCGTAAGAATGCCCCATAATTCCAATTCGGTTAGAATCAACTTCATCCAGACTGGCTAATACATTCCAGGCATTGGCAGCAGCATAAGCCAGCATAGACAAGGGTTGAACACTTGCATTCTTAATATCGGGGTAATAAATGGCGTAGGTCTTGGAATTGGTCGTTTCAGTAGTACCCAAAGAGAGCGTGATGAATCCCCTCTTGCAAAGCTGATAAGCAAAATCGCGATCCGGCAGATCGGGCCTCCCCAAACCGGCTGCAGTCTCCGGTTCATAGTAAACGGTAATCACTGCCGGTTTTTTGCCTTTACCCGGAGGAACCAGAAGATAGCCCTCGGTCTTTTGGCCCGGAACCCAATTAAACCGCACGCGATACCGGGTGAATACCTCTTTTCTGACAGAATCCAGATACTCTAATTTCTGATCGGTAATGAGTGCGGGCCACTTACCCAGGAATCCATTCCAACGATTCAGAATTTCTGTTCGTCTTCTAGTCCAATCCGTAGAATTTTTAACCTCTTTGCCCCTGTAAAAATTCAGGGCTGAACGATAAGGTCCATATTGATTCCTGAAGGTATCAGGTACCACAAAGTAGGGTGCAATTTTTTCCCATGTTGCTTCTTTTTCAGGAATTTGAGCCAGGCCATTTGTGTAGAAAACGGGGATCAAAACAAAAATCTTAAGCATATGAATCAGTATAGTCTTCATCATCTATTTGAGATACCTTTCAAACCAATCGAGCATTTCAATCTTCATATCGTCTGTGAATACATGCCCTGTATTCGGATAAATTATACTTTTAAACCGCTCATTCTCATTGTATAGAGAATAAACCGTATTTAACTTTTTTTCAAGCGTCTTCATTCCGCTTATTGGTGAACCGGCATCACTATCTCCGGTAAGCGCCAAAAAAGGTCTGGGGGCTATCAAGCCCATAATCGCTTCGGTATCAAAGTGTTGTAAAACTCCAGGAACAAAATAATAAATCCCATGTGCCTTTAATTCTTTTTGCTCAATGAGCTCCTTATACCTGGTGAAACAGGCTATTCCAACTACAACCTTTACACGTTCATCCAGAGCAGCAAGCCACCAGGCACGTGTACTTCCCATACTCATGCCCTCCACCCCGATTCTATTGGAATCAATTTCAGGTCGGGTATTTAAATAGTCCAATGCCATTTGTTCATCACGGATTTGCATACCCCATAATGACCGGCCAAACCATAAATTAATTTTGAATGTGGAGGTCTCCTGGTCAGCACCTTTTGATTGGGTCTCGGATTTACCCGCAGGACCTGTTCCGCGGCGTTCGCCGTTAAAATAACTGTCGATGGCCATCACGGCATAACCCTTTGAAATCAACAGTGCCAAAACATCCTGAGCGGTTCCGGAGTTGGAACCAAAGACATTATCCTTACTGCTCCCATGACCATGCATTCCTAAAACAACAGGTACTTTGCCTTTCACATGTGTCGGTATTGCCAGGTATCCCGGAATCATGCCATCTACTTCATTGTCAATCAGAAATTTTTCCAGAATATATCCATTCATCTGCTTGCGGAAAACTGTTTTAACCTTCAGTTTTTGGGGCCGCGCCGGAATGTCGCCTAACAATCGTTGAAGGGTGGCCGAAACCTGAACCCGATCCTTTTTCCAGGTCGCTAATCCTGAAGGAAATTGAAAGTCAGGATAATTCCATTTCTGATAGTATTCAGGCACTCCCTCCCAGGGATTTTGTTCTTTCCAGAGATCTTCCTGGGCAGATAGTGAATTAAAAAAAACCGAAAAAATCAGGATTAAGGATAAGCGTTTAGATAAGGATAAATTCATAGGATTAATACATTAGGTCTTTCATCTATTTTTATTTAACCCGAGTTTAAGGCTTAAGCTCTTGCTGCCTCCGCAATAAGCTTCTCAGAAAGGTCTTTTCCCAAGAATTTATCAATTAATTTATGAATCCCATAAAGCAAAGGTGTCATCAGAACGGCTACGATAAACTTATAGCTATAATTCACCAGTCCGATGGCTGCAACCATTTCCCAGCTCCAGTTATACTGGGGATTCAGATAGAAGGCAATGAAAATAACTACAAAACTATCAACCAGTTGAGAAACTAAAGTTGAACCTGTTGCCCTAAGCCATAAAAATCGTTCACCGGTAAGTTTTTTTATTCGGTGAAATAAGATCACATCGGCCATTTGACCGATCAGGAATGCGGTGATTGATCCTGCAATTATCCACATTCCCTGCCCAAAAATTCCATTGAATGCCGCATCCATGTTGACCTCTACTCCATCTATCGTTTGATTAACCCAAAAATCCGAAGGTGTTAAATCCATGGCAAAACCTAGAACTAAAAAGGCATAACTGATCAGAATAGCGGCAAGAACAGACAAAAAACGGACCTGCTTAACACCAAAATATTCATTGATGATATCGGTCATGATGAATATTAAGGGCCAGGTAACTACACCGGCCGACATATTAAAAGAAAGATCGGGAACACCAAACATATTAATATTGAATTTTTCAATTCCCAGAGAACCTTCAACCGTAAATATTTTAACGCCAATAAACTCAGCGAGTATGGCATTTGCGACCAAAAATGTACTCAGAACGAGTAAAAGTCGACTTTCCTTGCTTTTAAATGTCATCTATCAGTTTGAATTTGAAATCAAATTAATCATTAAAATTTAGAAATATAAAACATTCTAAATCAGGAAAATAAAAAATATATAATTTAGTCTTTTATATGCAGTTAAAATCTAAAATGCCCGAGGTAGGCACCACTATTTTTACAGTCATGTCTCAGTTGGCTGCAAAATATGATGCCATCAATTTATCTCAAGGATTCCCTGATTATGAATGCTCTCCAGAATTGGTGGAACTCGTCAATCAGTACATGAAATCGGGGCATAATCAATACGCTCCAATGGCCGGTGTTTTCTCTTTGAGGGAGCGAATAGCCGAAAAACAAGAAAAACTTCACCTGGCTAAATACAACCCGGAAACGGAAATAACCATAACCGCAGGAGGTACGCAGGCAATTTTTTCTTCTATTGCCTGTGTGATCCGCCCGGGTGATGAGGTTATTGTATTTGAGCCGGCTTACGACTCCTATATTCCTGCCGTGACACTTTTTGGAGGTGTGGTCAGGTCTTTGGAACTTAGTGCACCCGACTACACCATCAACTGGGAGAATGTCAGAGCGATGATTAATGAGAAGACACGAATGATCATCATCAATACTCCCAATAATCCGACAGCAAAGACCTTGCTCGAGGAAGATATGTTACAATTAATCAGACTGACCAGAAACAGTAATATTTTGATTATCAGTGATGAGGTCTATGAACACCTCGTATATGATGGTAGAAAACACATGAGTGTATCAGACTATCCAGAACTGATGGAGAGAAGTTTTATTACTGCATCATTCGGTAAACTATTACATACCACAGGTTGGAAGGTGGGTTATTGCCTGGCACCTGAATGGCTGATGAAAGAATTCCGAAAAGTTCATCAATTTGAAGTCTTCAGTGTGAACTCAGCTGTACAATGCGCTATCTCAGATCATTTGTTAAATGAACATAATTATTTGAAAATCAGTGATTTTTTTCAGATTAAGAAAAATTATTTTCTTAACTTGATGAATGAAACCCGTTTTGACCTGCTTCCTTGTAATGGGTCTTATTTCCAATCCGTTCAATACAGTCGGATAAGCGACGAAAATGATTCTGATTTGGCCATGAGGATTATAAAAGATTTTGGGGTAGCATGCATACCTGTTTCCGCATTTTACAGAAAAGGGACTGATCAAAAAGTTTTACGCTTTTGTTTCGCTAAAAAGCAAGAAACTCTCGAAAAGGCTGTTTTCAGGCTTACTAAGATTTAAATGATTATTAATCAAGGCGTTGGAGTAAAAACCTATTTGATTTAATGTTAAAAATTACAGTTTTTCAAGCCTATCTCTTTTGGGAGAACATCGATAAAAACCTTCAGAACCTTGAACTGAGGCTCTCCTCTATTCGTGAAAAAACCGACCTGATTGTGCTTCCTGAGATGTTTAGCACCGGTTTTTCAATGAACCCTCAGCAGTATGCAGAAAAGATGGATGGAAAAACTATCAAATGGATGCATAGGCAGGCAAAAAAATTTAATTGTGTTGTAACCGGCAGTATCATTATCTGTGAAAATGAGAAATATTATAATCGATTAATCTGGATGCGGCCGGATGGTTCCTATGAATATTATGACAAACGGCATCTTTTTGGTATGGGTGGAGAGGATAAACATTACTCCGCCGGTAGTAAAAAACTATTCGTTGAATTAAACGGCTGGAAAATTTGTCCGATTATTTGTTATGATCTCCGTTTCCCGGTTTGGCTCCGTAATAAAAATGAAGAATACGATATGCTTTTAATCATAGCAAATTGGCCTGAACGCCGCTCACTTCATTGGCGCACGCTTATCCCGGCAAGGGCAATTGAAAATCAAGCTTTCGTGGTAGCAGTAAACCGGGTTGGTCATGATGGCAATGAAATCTATCATTCGGGTGATTCAATGTGTATAGATCCCAACGGTAAAGTAATTTATTATAAACCAAATGACGAGGACCTCTATACTTTTTCAATTAAAAAAGAAGAACTCAAATCAGCCCGAGAGTCTTTCCC
>VGGW01000213.1 GCA_016868395.1 Bacteroidota bacterium
TTTCTTAGCCCATCTTGGTCACGACTGTGGGTAAGAATACCAGTTGAATCCCTAGAAATTAAACCTCAAAGGTAGTTTGGGTTTAAATTTTTTATCGTTTTTTTTAAAAAGTCAAGCAGAGTACTCATTTCCTTAAGGTTTTTAATACAAATGGATCATTACATTGGTACATTCAAATAATTTCCATTTAATAAACATTTCATGTTACTTTTGGCGGCCGAAAGTTGTCAGCGTCAGAAATAAAAACATGAGAAATAAAATCAATTTACCTCCAAAGCATTTGCTATTGGTCCTTGGCATAGTGTTGATCTGGGGTGTCAATTTTGTTTCCGTCTTTATTGCACTTGAGAGTTTTCCTCCCTTTTTGCTTAGTGCAATTCGGTTTGGACTTTCAGCCTTGCCTTGGGTATTCTTTATACCCAGACCCAAAGCTCCCTGGCGCTTAATTATTTATTACGGACTGTTTAATTTCGCCCTGCAGTTTGGATTTATTTTTACAGGGATCCATTTGGGTATATCACCCGGACTTGCTTCTCTGGTGCTCCAAATCCAGGTATTTTTTTCAATGGGTCTTGCTTTCTTTTTCTTTCATGATCGGCCAAGTATATTTAAAGTTGCCGGATCCCTTATTTCCTTTTTGGGATTAGGTATTGTAGCCTATCATGTACAGGGTGAAAGCACCTTTTTGGGTCTGATTCTTATGTTGCTTGCCTCATTATCTTGGGCTGCTGGGAATATGCTGACCAAGAAAATTCAATCTGAATCGCCTCTTGCACTGGTTTTTTGGGGAAATCTTGCAGCCTTCCCAGTAATGGCTGTGATTTCTTTTGTTTTTGAAGGGCCGCTAGTTATCCAGAACTCGCTCCAAAATATGTCTCCGGCTTCTATCGGGGCTGTTCTCTACATCGTCTACTTTTCAACACACCTGGGTTATGGTGCTTGGGGGTTTTTAATAAAGTCTTATTCCACTTTGGTGGTCGTACCTTTTACGCTATTGGTTCCGCTTGTTGGGTTTATCAGCTCGGCATTCTATTTGGGCGAGGAGCTTCAATCCTGGAAAATTTTAGCTTCTTTTTTCATATTAGGCGGCCTTATATTTGGCCTACTTGAGCGGCAGATCCGCGAGGTAATAAACGGATTTCGTGCCAAATTTTTAAGTTGAATCTAAGTTTCATTTTGCCTATAATTTCCATAGTTAAAAATGGACATTAACCATAAACAAGAAAAAAATAGCCCTGAACAAGCTTTACTGTAGAAAATTTCTGATGTTTATTCCTGCATCATTTTCCTCGCTCCCAGCAAGGCAAGCAGACTAAGTCCGGATGCGAAGGTCAGGTAATACCCAACATAAGTCAGTCCGTAATTTTGTGCCAGTGTGGTAGCCAAATACGGGGTCAGGGAGGCCCCCAAAATTCCTGCCATGGTAAAGGCCAGGGAAGCGCCGGTATATCGAACCGCTGCCGGAAATATACCCGCAAGTGCGGTTCCGATGGGTCCATAAGTAAGACCCATCAAAAACATTCCCAGGGAAAGAAATCCTGAAGTCAGGACAAGGTTTCCGGGGATAAATAAAATTTCAAAAATGAGTCCGAAAACCAGGATACCTGCTGTTGCAGCAAGCAGCATATCATTACAACCATATCGATCGGCGAGGATTGCTGCTATTGGAATTGCCAGCGCAAAGAAAGCCATAGAAATCATTTGCATAATTAGAAATTCACTCTTGGAATAACTCAGAACCGTTGTTCCCCAGCTTAGGGTAAATACGGTCATCAAATAAAACAGCAGAAAGGTAGTAATGGTTACCAAAGTTCCTAAGGTGATGGCTTTTGTATGTTTCATAAAAACATCGGCAACAGGCATTTTTGAGCGCTGCTTATTGTTCATCACTTTCAGAAAATCGGGTGTTTCTTCTATTTTAAGTCGTACATACAAACCCACGAAAACCAGCAGTGCACTGGCAATAAAGGGAATTCTCCAACCGTAACTTAAAAAATCATGGTCGTTCATGGTTCTGCTTAATATAAAAAATGATCCGGTAGAAAGAAGGAAACCGATAGGAGCACCCAATTGAGGAAACATACCATACCAGGCTTTTTTATGGGGAGGGGCATTTTCTGTAGCCAGCAAAACTGCACCACCCCATTCGCCACCTAAACCTAAACCCTGTCCAAACCGAAAAACGGCCAGTAAGATTGGTGCCGCGATTCCAATAGCATCATAACCCGGCAATAGTCCAATGGCCACTGTGGAGGGTCCCATGGTCATTAATGCGGCCACAAGGGTGGCTTTACGACCATTTCGATCGCCGAAATGCCCAAAAATCGCTGCTCCTAATGGCCTTGCGAAAAAGGCTAGTGCAAAAGTTGCCAGAGATTCCAGCATCGCTGAATTTGGATTCGAAGCTGAAAAGAATAGTTTGGGAAATACCAGAACTGCTGCGGTTGCAAAAATGTAAAAATCGAAAAATTCAATGGTAGTGCCGATGAGGCTTGCTGCTAAAATACGGCGTGCCGGATTGGCGGGGCTTGTTGGCTGGGTCATAGACTCAAACATAGGAAATTTGAGTTTAATTTTAGCTGCTTATGAGGAGTAAAGGACAATCGCTAAAAAACGAGTCTGTCCCGGATTTATGGTATTTTATTGGATAATACGCAAGGGAGGCTGCGCTGAACTCTACTGACAGTGGGACAGTAGAGTTCAGCCTCTTTTTTACCTCACCACAATCTGATCCGTATAAATAGAAAGTGGCTGACCCGAACGGATATGCCAGGACGGTGTTTTTAAAAAACTTTCTGCATGGACTTTGATGTACCTCGCTTTTGTACCTGCTTTCATTTCTGCAAGGAAAGGGAGATATGAAATTTTAATAATTCCCGGGTTTTCAAGTGGGTTTGGATTGTTGGAATTGGTAATTGTGATGGCTTCACTGTAATCCTTACCATCCGAAGAGAGGGAATAGCTTACAAATTTAGGTAAAGCAAACAAATGCCAGTCGGGTTGTGCCTGCGGGTTCAGAAAATCCATGTTCACAGAGTTGACAGGCATGACTTCTCCAAGATCAAGAACGAAATCCATATGCTCAGCGGTACAATAACCCCAGTTTTTATCGGCTTCCTGCCAGGATTCATAGGAGGCAAAAATACCATCGGTCAGACTTTCTAATGCTTTCGATTTCGAATTGGCTTTGCTGATTGGAATGATCTTTTTCTGGAATGATATAACAGCACTCATACCTTCCATATTATTGAATACCCGCACATAAGATGCGCGGTAATGTTCCGGTGTTCCGCTTCGTTCTCGCACCAGTTTAACATTATTTTGGATACAGCCGTCCGCAAAACTATTGACCAGGGTTTTAAATTCAGGTTTAGGTAAAACCCGCCCGCTACTGTCCATACTAAACATACTCCGGTCGGTATTCATTTCTGTCCGACCTATTTGTATTTCAGCATACATGATAGGTAAACGGGCAACTTTAACACGCCTTAACAGTTCAGGGTGTGCAGCTACAGCCTTTTCTGCCTTATCAAACAGCTGTTTATATTCCTGCATCATTTCTGCTGACAGGTAAGTGTTTTTAGCATGAATCGGATCTCCGAAAATACTGAGAACCATGCCGCTTTTTACAAGCGAGTTCTGCATACTATCAATATACTGTCGGATAAATGGGGCTGCAGCGACAAAATATCCACTTAAAAATTCATTGATGATGGCTTTATCATCCGCATCAGGATTCCACATCAGCTTGCTGATCAGATAGGAGCGAAGCAGAGCCATCTCGGCTGCAGCCTCGTTATTGGCCTGCATGAACAAAGCATTGACCCGATTGTCAGTATAGAATTTAATATTGGGTTTTAAGGTATAAAGATTCGGGAATGGAGAAATATAATTGGTGAATTGGATGTTGTAATCCCAGATGATGATATCTTTTGAAAGGGCGCCCCAGTCTTTCAAATCCTGAGAAAAGGCAGGGTCTGTGATATAAACCGGAGCCTGCCGTGAGCTTTCAATATTACAGAGCATAATATTTACATTGGGTTCAATGGGCAAGTTTTTGGGAGCCTTGCGCGAATACCAATAGGCCAATGTTGAAATGATCTTATCCGGAATTTCCCTGGCAACCTGATTCACAAAATAGATGATCGATCCACTGGGTACATTACCGTATTTTTCATTCAATGCTTTACATCCATCACATTGACAATAGCGGTCGTTATCATCTTGGCTGACCGACCAATAGCTTGAATTTGGTTTTTCCTTTATCTTATTTTTAAGACTGGCAACCAGAAGTCTCAATACCTCGGGATTTGAAAGACATAACTGGGTTCCCGGTCGCCTTACGCCATCAATCAGTGAATAATATTCGGGATGGCTTCTAGCATATTCCTGCTGCGGAACCAGGGTGTTAAAGGTATGAACGAATAATCCCCAGTCATCTCTCGATGAAAGTTTATGCCAATCTGAATACTCCTGATCAGCCATTTGGCTGTAGGAGGTGGTTCGGTATTTGATCTTTGGTTCAACGAGCTTATCTCTCTTTGGTGGAAGGGGGCTGTTATCTCGAGGACCGTCTGCCGGTTCGGGCGAGTA
>VGGW01000214.1 GCA_016868395.1 Bacteroidota bacterium
TCGCTATGCATTGTTACAAGAGGGGCTGATGGCAAAGGTGAATTTGAACAATTACTACTCGGGATACAACGTCTAAGCGGTTTTATTTTCTCTGAAAGTTATCATTTAGAAAAAGCAATACTACACGCTTCTAAAGCCGCCTATTTATCTGCGTTGATTTCAAATGATGCGAAAGTGGTAGAAAAATTTAAAGATCCTTTGGAATTAAAAGACTGGTTAATTGCAGAACCGATGAATACAAAACTGAATAAACTTAAAAAATCCAATCCTGAAGCGTTTTTCTATTGGTATAAAATTTACGAATTATCAATGCAAACAAAATAGTAAAGAAAGAAGCTTGCAATTTTAAATCAATTGAAACGATGATTAACAATATAAACGATCTAATAAAAGCTTCCGATAAATTTTCCATGCCTGATGGTAAAATTGAAATGAAAGCAAAAGGAAGGCTAGAATTTATTTCCAAATTTCCATTAACTTCAATTCAGAATTTAAAAGTTGACGACTATTGTCTTGGCACATTTGAACGACTTTGAAGAAACGAAATATTTGATAAACGAAGCATACAAAAACATTGGCGGATGACAGGAAAAACGAGCCATAACAGCAGCTACCCAAAAGGCGGGGTTTCGTGCTTCGTATGACAGTTTTGTGGTAGTCGAAAGTTCAGTTCTCCGAATGAAGTTTAGTGGTAAAAATCCCGCCCTTCGGGTAGCTGCGAACCGTTAAACTGTCTAAAAACCTCTCCTTGCTTTTTTAGAAGCTTTAATTATCAAATCCTAAGGGGATCAATTGGAGGAATTATTAAATTAAAAAGACCCGGAAAGCTTGTAATCAAATTTCCGCGACTTAATGATAACTTATTACTCATTTAATCATAAGTTTTTATCCCGCAGCTAGTTTCGTGCTTTTAGCAAAACATCCCCCCCCAAAAAAATGACAGAAATTATCTTATCCATTATTGCAGGTTTGGTGCTGTTCTAATATGCAGTTAGCAACTTATCAGAATCCATACAATCCATCGTCGGCAAAAGTGCGAATGACTGGATTCAAAAATTTACTTCGAATACCCTCAGCAGTGTACTGGTTGGGATCGTGGTGACTACGCTTCTGGACTCATCCTCCGCCGTGATCATCATCACAATCGTGCTGGTAAACTCTCAAATACTAAGTTTCAGGCAGTCTATGGGGATTGTGCTGGGAGCAAACATTGGAACCACCCTCAGCAGTCAACTCGTAGCCATGGATATTGCCAAATATTCGCCGATTTTTTTACTGCTCGGATTTCTGCTTTTGTTTATTTCTAAATCCAAACAGTTGAGTAATACCGGTAGAGTCATTTTATATTTTGGGGTCCTATTTTTTGGATTATTTACCATGGAAAATGCCGTTGAACCACTAAAAGATGAGCCACTTTTTAGTGAATGGATGAAGAAAACTGAGGATCCCTTAACCGGAGCTTTTGTCGGTGCGGTGGTAACCCTGATCATTCAATCCTCATCCGCTACCGTTGGAATGGCTATTATTTTATGTAAGAAAGGAATATTGAGCTTACTCGGTGGGGTAGCCGTGATGTTAGGTGCTGAACTGGGTACCTGTAGTGATACCTTGATTGCTACCATCAAAGGAACCAGACCAGCTCTAAAAACCGGGATATTTCACGTCAGCTTTAATTTATTATCCATTTGTTTGGGCCTCATCCTGTTCTACCCCTTTGTAGAACTGGTGAAAATCATCAGCATCGGTGCCTCTCTCGAATGAACATTAGCCATTGCACACCTCTTATTCAATGTTTTTGGCGTACTGGTTTTTATCTGGACCATTCCCTGGTTTGAGCAAATCCTAAATAAAATTTTACCCGACCGTAGCGTGATTGAGCAAAAGGCAGAAGCATAAATCCGTCGAAAAAATATCCTTACAAACCATAAAATCGCGACCTTTGTCGAAGCGATACTATGGATTTATTCAATCAGGACTCCGGGCGCTTAGCTAATCTCTTACCCAAAGATGGGACAGTACTCTATTATGGAAAATTATGGAACAGCCAACAGGCAAATCATTATTTTGATCGCTTACTGAACACCATTGAATGGAAAAATGACGAGGTGATCCTTTATGGAAAATTAATCGTGACCAAACGGGAAGTGGCCTGGTATGGAGATCAGGATTTTGAATATACCTATTCAAATAAGACCAAACGAGCCTTAACCTGGACCTCTGAATTATTGGAATTGAAACTTTTGGTTGAGGAGAAAACAGGCGAAAAATATAATTCATGCTTATTAAATCACTACCACCATGGAGGCGAAGGAATGTCCTGGCACAGTGATGCAGAAAAGGCCCTGAAAAAACATGGTGCCATCGCCTCCTTAAGCTTCGGCGCCGAACGAAAATTTGCCTTCAAACATAAGGAAACAAAAGAAACTGTTTCCCTGGTACTGGAACATGGTAGTTTATTGCTTATGAAGGATCTTACGCAACAATTTTGGCTTCATCAGCTCCCTGCCAGTAAATTAATCAGACAGCCAAGAATCAATCTGACTTTTAGAACGATTGAATCCTGATTTGCTTTATGACGATTCCTTTTCAAAAAAGCCCATTTAACCTGTTTTAAACACCATAGCTAGTCATTTAGGTTGTTCCAAATTCCATGCAAAACAATCTTTATTTAAACTGAGTTCGATATCAACAATCTAATTTAGGTGAGATTAATAAAAGATCTTGCCGGGGGCCTGATTATTTTTTCTCAGTTTTTGGAAAGCAGGGCCTGTTGCTCTTGGCTTATTCCGGTCCCGTGTTCTGCCCTATTTTTTTGCGGGAAATGGAATCCTTATCCTAAAATTCTGTAAGGCAAAAAAGATAGCGCTGCCACCCGGGTTTGCTTAGCAGGGCTTGTGCTTCTATTACCGGACTGCCCCTCACGATGAAAAACAGCAGCGGGTAAACTAAACCTTGCCGAAGGAGGTATCTTCCGGCTACGAATCATCAGAAAGGAAGCATAATTTCTTGCCGGAAATACTCCGGAGGAAAGGACTACAGGAAGCGATAACACGCAGGTATTGCTTTCCAAAAACCAATCATAGGCCTCCGGAGCAACAGAAGATCCATCAAAAGGATAATTTCTAATGTCAATCTAATCTTTATTTAGATTTATTAAAAATAATTTGTTAAGAACGATTTTAAATAATACTTTTGGAGTCTGAAATATGAACAGACGAACTATGCCCAGGAAATTTTTTACAAGCGCGATCCCACTCCTATTTTCTACGTTTTTATCATTCGCCCAGGATACCGACACCACCCGGGTTATTCGCTTAAAGGAAGTTGATGTACGAAGCAAACTACCTAAAAACGAAATGCAGCGATTACCCGAAGTTCAGGGAACCCTCATATATTCCGGTAAAAAGAATGAGGTCATAAAAGTCAGCACGCTTGATGCCGACTTGTCGACCAATAATACCCGGCAGATATTTGCTAAAGTACCCGGAGTCACCATTTGGGAAAATGACGGTTCGGGTATTCAGGTAGGTATTTCTACCCGGGGTCTGAGTCCGAACCGCTCCTGGGAATTTAATGTGAGGCAAAACTGCTATGATATATCTTCGGAGGTTTTTGGTTATCCGGAAGCCTATTTTAGTCCACCAATGGAAGCAGTGGAAAACATTGAAGTTGTTCGGGGTGCGGCATCCTTGCAATTTGGGCCGCAATTTGGGGGCTTACTTAACTACATAATCAAAAAGGGCGCCAAGGATAAGCCTTTCACATTCGAAACCCAGAATACCACCGGCTCTTATGGTCTTTTCAATTCGTATAATGCCATTGGGGGTACCCATAAAAAGATTTCATACTATGGCTATTTTCATCACCGCAATGCTCGGGGCTGGCGTGAAAACAGCAGATATAACATCAACACGGGATATGCCTCCATTAATTATACGTTGAGCTCTAAAGTCACGCTCGGACTTCAATATACCCGCATGGACTATCGAAGTCAGCAGCCTGGAGGCCTAAGCGATGCCATGTTTCTAAGTAACCATCGCCAGTCGCTCCGCGAAAGAAACTGGTTCAGCAGCCCCAATAACTTGACAGCACTCACAATGGATTACAGGATTAATGACGATGCTAAACTGAGTGTCAAAGTATTCAGTTCAGTTTCTGAACGAAACAGCGTCGGATTTACCGCTGCCCTTACCGTTCCGGATGTTTTTAATCCTGGCTTAAATTCGTTCAATCCGCGTCAGGTAGACAGGGACTTTTACAATAATCTGGGATCTGAAATCCGTTTTCTAAAATCCTATCGATTAATGAATGAAAAGAGCTCATTATCCACGGGCGTACGTCTTTATAAAGGTAATATCGAACGCAGGCAGCTCGGAACAGGAACAACGGGCAGAGAATTTGACCTGACCCTTACCAATCCAATTTATGGAAGAGATTTAAATTTTACAACGCTTAATTATGCGCTGTTTGCTGAAAATATATTTAAAATTGGCAAGAGATTAAGTATTACACCCGGCGCCCGATACGAACTGA
>VGGW01000215.1 GCA_016868395.1 Bacteroidota bacterium
TTGGTTCAGGTATTATCAAATCTTCACCAAATTCAAATATTTGACTGGGGTTGATAGGATCATTCCATTTTAACGGCGCTTTGTTACCTTTTGCATCTTTAAAGAAATAACCGCTTTCACCTACAATTTCTACTCGCGCCTTAGGATCAATATCCAACACGTCACGAGGTGAAGTAAGTCCATAACCAACCTCCATTTTCAGATTGTCTCGTTGAACGATAATCGAGAAGGATTTGAAGGGTTCGATTATTTTATTACTTTCATTTCCAACGTTAAATCCTAAAGTAAAACATTTTTTATAGAATTGTTCTGCTGAAAAGTCATTTAAGGCCGAGGATAACCAGTCGAATAATTTACCGCCTTTTCCGAATGGACTAATTTTAAGGTGGAAACCATTTTTCAATTCATTAACACTCGAATTGTTGGCATTTTCTGGATCATCTAATACGCTTCTTACTACTTGTCCGGAGTGGAATAATAGTAAACCACAAATATAAGAGGCAATAGCGATTAAACCGCGTGTTTCATTTCGGCTAAGTTGTTCATTTTCTGGACTCCAAAGTTCACGATAAAATGACCTTTCCAACTTTTCATTATCTTCCATTTCTTCAAATAAAAGATTGGTTAAATAATTAGCCGTTGAACTGTTAATATTTTCCAGTGCGGGTAATTCTAATTTGTTCATGCGAACGAAGTGCTTAATACACTTTTGCAAATTTTCTGAACTCCCTATGGCATTGGCAAGTTTATTCGCAGCTATTTTGACGGACGATTGTTTCATTAATTTTGCGCGCTTACTACCGGGATCAGTAGTAAGTACCAAAATATCTGATGTAACTCCTCCAATATCAATACCCAGCATAATTGAGGTTGCACCAAGACCTACACCGCCACTGGATAGAGCATAATTACAAACCGCTTCACTTTCACTCAACGCACGCATCGATAATTTTTGATCATCTGATAGGGGGGATATTGTCGTTTTCCCTTCAAATTCAATAGGACTTAAGGTGTCGATAACCTCTTGATAAATACCTTCGTAGGTTTTTCTCAAATCACGTGGCATGGAGGTTGGATAACTCCAAAGAAGGGTACTTGGACGTTTTTTATCTGCAAACAATTCTGCATTTAGGTAAAGCCAAACTGCTTTGATGTATGCTTTTTTGTTGACTAGATATCGATCTTCTCTTTTCCACTTTAAATCGTACAATAATTCAGTTTCCTCGTTTTGGATTGCATCGAGGGTAATTATGTTATCTCGTCCGGCAACTAAATTAATGTTTCGTTCGAAAACTGGAACTCCTCCAGAAATGGGATGTGCAATGCCTATTTCAGGATTAACAATTCTCAAATAGTCGTGGTAAACCATAGCTGATTTAACACTTCTGAGAACCCGGTCATTTTGGAAAAAGAATAACTCATTTGGAACAGCATATTGATTGTTATCTGCTATTTCTCTTCCAAGAATAAACCTTCTTCGATTTACAATATTAATGTTGTTGTGGTCGCCCTTTAAATTACTATAGGTAATGGTAGTATTAGTGCTTCCAAAATCAATTCCAACATAAACTGGATCAAGTTCGTCGCGGTTAGAGGTATAGTTGATTACGCTTTGATTTTTGTCTTGTGAATTGCTTTTCATGAGAATGAATCCACAACAACTGTCTTTGAGCGCGTCTGTACTTGTTCGAATCTCAACCCCAGTAAATGGAATTTCCGATTTGTATATTTCATAATTGAGCGAACGTTCCTTCAACAATTGTTCATCATAATGAACGACTAGGCTTGATTTAAAATCTCGGTCGAACTCTTTCCGCGAATCCTCAGTTGTGTGGTAGATATCACCACTTGGTGTTTGTCGTACGCCGGTTACTGCATTTTCTGTCGCATATAGAGGAAGTGCTTTAAACCCTTTTCTATTGTGCGGTGCTTCAGAGTACATATAATATTCCTTCCATTTCGGAGAAACAAAATTCGGCCAAAGAATAACATTCGTTACAAATGGGGTTTTGGGATTAGCAACTTTATAGCGCTTGAAGAACGGGGTTTTGGAATTGGAAATTTCCAATTCCAAGCACACATCAAGACTTTGTTCTTCTGAATCATAAGTGGCGGTGAGTGTTTTATCTCCTTTATCTTCGATTAATAAATCTGAAATTTCATTGTAGAATTCATTCAGTCCTTGTGCACTAAGCGGCAAAGCGAAAAAGTATTCCTTTTTATCATGGTCAAGGGCCCTGAGCACAGTTGATAATTCAGGATTAAAGCCCACTTCAGGGTCTAACATAATGACATCAGAAGTTTCAGCATTTAACAACAATAAATCAGGATTGAATTCTTCTAAATCACCCGTTTCATTGTTGTTAAGGTATCGACCATCATTGGTTTTATAGATTTTCATATCCATATTGAACACTAAATCAAACGGATAGGAGAATTTTTGGAAATAATCTAAAACTCCAGTTGCTTTAATTTCATATTTCTTAAAGTTATTAACTATATGATCTTTAATTTCTTGGATAAATTCACCGAGGAACGTTCTAACAGATAAGAGTATTGGTATGGGCTTAGCTAGCGTTTTTTCATATTCATTTACCTGTTCACGTAACTTGAAGCAATAGTGATACAATTTTTCTAATTGCTTAGCTTCTAAAAAGTCAATTGGATCGCGAAATCTACCTTTTTTAAAGAACCCAACTCCATTTTTGGTTAAATCATAACTTGCAGCAGGGTAAATCAAACATCCCGGTCCGGTAGCCCCAACTACGGTGCCATCAAGGTGCACTAGTTGGACATAGGGCGGGTTATAATCTTCCTTGCTTTTTCGACTATCGGACCAAAGTGGAGCATCTTCGAACAGCATATTTCCAAAAGCCCCCGCAACGTCATAAATGTTATATACTTTTTTGAGAATATCAATCTGGGAATCTAAGTCTTTTTTAATACTCTCGTCTTTAAAATCTAAAATTACTTTTTCCACACTGACACGGCTGCTGTACAAAGCTAAGCACGCTAAAAGACCTTTATACTCATCCTGCATGGCAGCATACAAGCCTTCCATACCGGGCAATTTTTTACCGTTATGTTCAGCTTCTTGTTTTGAATGTCTTGTTATATAAGGCCAGCGCATTGAATTGGTCATCATGTATGCACGAACCCATGGAGAAGGCACAGCAGTTAATACTTGATAAGCATCCCCTTTGTCCGTGTTTAAAGGATCAAGTTCTAAACCTTGAATAAAATTATTCACTTGAGTGAATAAATGCCAACCATCTTCGGTTTTAGGAAGACCCGTAGAAAGGGTCTTGTTGGCGGCTAATACAGGTACTCTATCTTTTGGCATAACTTATTTTTTTGTTTCAATTAATTTTTCCGCTAATTCATTTTTAATTCCAATGGCTGTTGTTGTAGCGCGTAAAGCTCCCATTAAGGCGCTAAAATTCCCTCCAGTAGTTCCAGTTTTGAGGAATTGCGTTATAAATAAATTTTCAGCTTTTTTTGAATCCAAAGAACTTCCTTCTAAAGCCAAATACCATTTTTCCCCATTTTCACCTGCAGATAATACGCCTTCAGGAATCCCTAGAAACATTTTTCCTGGTTCGCCTTTGATAGAATGGAAGGTTAAATAAAGTTGTTTGAACCAACCAGGTACTACGCCATCATTTTGTTGACTTTTGGAAGAATAAAAATATTGTAGGTAAGCATCGATACTTTCAATTTCTTTTTCTGTAAGTTCAAATTTGATTCCATGAGCACTTAAGCACGACATGAAATTGGTGATTTTACCATCAAATGCTGAATTAATAATCCCAGCAAAAATTACCATACCCATGAAGTTATCTTTCATTTGGTCGTGGATTTTTACTGCATTGACGGTATCTTGTTTTGCAGGTTTTTGTACACTAAACAAATCTTCCCATTCAATTTTCGGCATAAGGTTGTCCCCAACTCCGTCTAGTTCAAAAGATTTATACCTGAATTGCGTTTCTTGAATATTAGGTAATTCAGAAGTTGGTGTTGTTTGTTCTTCAAAGAAGTGTTTAGCAGCAAAAGCTCCCAATAATTCTAAAATATGGCAAGGATTCTCTTGCGCTTTTCCACCTGTTGCTGTCTTTTCAGAGGCATTTTTTGGTTTCCCAAGAAATTCAATTTTATAATCATCCGTATTATTCCAAATAAATCCTTTCCCTCCCCATCCCAGTAGATACATGCGTTTGTACGTTTTTTTGATGGTTCCATCGTTTACATAGTACATTAATGCAGAAGCGGAATTGTGCTCAAAAAAGATAGAATTTGCAATGATTTTATCTTTCTTTAAATGGCTATCACTTGGCGGAGGAAATTTAAAATAGGCGCTTAATACAACTGCGCCGTAATATATTTTT
>VGGW01000216.1 GCA_016868395.1 Bacteroidota bacterium
CTATTGTATAAAATACCTGATGATATGGATATCAGGAATTTTGAGATTAAATTTAAGGATGATTCGGGTTCAATCAGTTTATATACTCGTACCGCGAGCATTAAGGATGGAGCGGTTAATTCAACCCTATTAGTCAATGGCAAAGAATCGGTCTGGCACCTTGAAGGAACGGTAGATCCCGGTGATAAACAACTGAATATTAGGTTATTCGCTGAAAATAAAAAGGTTGAACTACCCTATCTTGAGAAAAAATTCGGTCTGAAACTAACGTTCGATATGGCAATGACTGAGATGAGAGGAGTTAGCCGAAGTGGAAGTCAGTTGGAGTTAAATGGCTCCTGGGCGGTTAAAAACCTTTTGGTTAATCACCCCAGAATTTCAAGAAATGACCTAATTATTCCGGATGCTTCACTTGAGGCGGATATGGTTTTTGGAAAAAATTTTATTGCCATCGACAGCACTTCAACATTTCACCTTAAGAAACTTAAGATACATCCCTTCCTGAAATATACTTTAAGCCCATCAAAAATTTATGAACTAAAGTTTCAAACAGAAAAACTCGATGCCCAGGAATTAATTAGTTCATTTCCAAAAGGGCTTTTTGAATCGCTAGAGGGAATACAGGTAGCCGGCAAATTGCAATATAAGCTCCATTTTCATCTTGATTCTCAAAATCCGGATAGTGTGCTATTTAATTCAGAACTAAAAAACGAAGGATTTAAATTGATTCGATGGGGTAAAACTAATCTTCAAAAGATCAACAGTACATTCGTTTATACGCCTTATGAATATGGTAAACCCATGCGTGACATCATTATTGGACCTGAAAATCCGAATTTTATTCCTATCGATGAGATTAGTCCGAATTTAAAAAATGCTTTGCTTACCGCCGAAGATCCATCCTTTTATAGTCATCATGGATTTGTAGAGGCTTCAATCCGCAGTTCGATTATTACTAATTTTAAAGCAAAAGCTTTCAAAAGAGGAGGAAGTACAATTTCAATGCAACTTGTAAAGAATGTATACCTGAACCGGCAAAAAACACTGGCGAGAAAAATTGAGGAAATCCTTATCGTTTGGATTATGGAGAACGGAAAGCTTTCCAGTAAGCAACGCATGTTTGAAACCTATCTTAACCTGATTGAATGGGGTAACAATGTTTATGGGATTGGGGAAGCATCCAGATATTATTTTGATAAGCACCCCTCTGAACTTACTGTTGGGGAGGGGATTTTCTTGGCAAGTATCGTTCCAAGGCCCAAATCAGGTCTTTACAGATTTGAAGGAGACGGAAGTTTAAAATCCGGCCTTTCATCTTACTTCAACTTTATTGGTGGAATCATGGCAAGGCGAGGCATGACAGAACCCGACAGTACAGGGTATGGATTCTTGAATGTTCGGTTAAAAGAGAGCCTGCGATCGGGAATACCTATGTCTGACTCTCTTCGAGTTGACAACTTTTTTATCGAAGAAGATCTGGAGGATGAGGAAAGCTTCTTAAAAGAGATCTTTGGTAGAAAACAAGTTGATACCATCCAGGTAAAAGAAGTTAAAAAAATAACTATAGTACCCATTGACACCCTTGATAAAGTTGGTCAGAGGAGAAAAGAAAGAAGAGAACAGCGGAAAAATGAACGAGTTTCAAAAACTAAAAATCCATCAAAAAACCCTTAATTTTAAATGGATAACATGCATATAGAAATTGACAAGAAGAATTTCGAGCTGATGCTTGAATTAGACCAGATTGAAAAGCGAATTCGCCTACTGGGCATACAAATTAATGTTGATTTTGAAAATCGAATCCCGGTATTTGTAGGTGTGCTAAATGGAAGTTTCATTTTCCTCGCTGATTTAATGAAGGAAATAACTATTGCCTCTGAAGTTACTTTCGTGAAGGTCTCATCTTACAAGGGTGATCAAAGTAAGGGAAAAATACAGGAAGAAATCGGTTTACAAATGTCATTAAAAAACCGGGATGTGATCGTGGTAGAAGATATTGTAGATAGCGGAAAAACTATGCAGTTTTTGTTGGATATGATTTACAAAGAAAATCCGGCTTCTGTAAATGTTTGCACCCTTCTGATGAAACCTAAATCATTAAAAACAAAATTTGATGAGATTACCTATGTTGGTTTTGAAATACCGGATGACTTTGTTGTTGGATTTGGACTTGACTATAATGGATTAGGCAGGAATTTGAATGCTATATACAGAGCAGTAACAACGAAGTAAATTAAATCCATCATCAAGCCCTTTAAATCTAAAATCGTAATTTCGCAACGAGATGAGCTATAAAAAAATGACCATACACAAGGAAGGCTATACATCCATAGCACTTTGTATTCTGTTTATATTCGTACTTAACGCTTTTGTTAATTTTTTTCTTCCCGAAACCTTACGGTTCCGATGGATTATTTATATACTTTCCTTTGCCTTGTTTATCATCATTCTTCAATTCTTCAGAAACCCTTACATTGAAGTTAAAAAGAATGATAAGCATGTCATTTGCCCGGCCGACGGTAAGGTGGTTGTAATTGAAGAAACGGAAGAAACAGAATATTTAAAAGATAAAAGAATTCAGGTATCTGTATTTATGTCGCCAATAAATGTACACGTCAACAGAAACCCAATTTCTGGTATAGTCAGCTATTTCAAATATCACCCCGGAAAATTTTTGATGGCATGGCATCCAAAATCATCTACAGAAAACGAACGTACAACGGTAGTTATTGAAAATAAATCCGGTGTTTCCATATTGTTCAGGCAAATTGCAGGAGCATTGGCCAGAAGAATTGTATGTTACTCTAAAGAAGGAGAGCCTGCAGTACAAGGAGAGGAATTTGGATTTATAAAATTTGGTTCAAGAGTTGACGTATTTCTACCTTTGGGGACAGAAGTAAAGGTCGGATTGGGAGAGGTAGTAAAAGGAGGTATTACCGTTCTGGCTCATTTAAATAAATAAACGATAGTATAAACATGAAAAAGTTATCAGGAATTTTTGTCATCGCATTTTTAGCAGGTACATTATCTCTAAATGCCCAGGATCAGCCAAAACAAAACACAAAACCGGCTGATAAGAAAGAAAGTAAAATGTGCGGTAAAGATTGTAAAATGAGTTGTTGCAAGTCTAAATCTGAAGAAAAGGATAGCAAAGCACCTGCAAAAAAGAATTAATTTCAGCAAAAGTCAAAAGACCAGTCCTGTACAGACCGGTTTTTTTATTCCATAAATTTTTCGGCACTTTTGAAAGAAAGCCCCGCTTTCCGCTCAAACCCTAAAGGCCTTAATCACAGGTCGGTATCTGCTGCAATCGGGTTTAAGAACCCCGGAAACTACTCATTAAGCCGGGTAAATCCATAATCAGATCACAAGGAATAAATTAAGCGATCGCGGCCCCTCTCGGAGGTTTTTCTCCAACATATTCGTGAAAAACGGTTTGTGAAGGAAAGGCAAATTCAGCACCGTTTGCCGATACAATTTCCATAATCCTGTAATTAAAATCCTGACGAATACGCATATACTCATTGTAATCCACAATTTCAATAAAATATAGGATTTGAATATTCAAGGAGGAATCACCAAAAGAATCAAAAGTTACCAGCGTGTCATCCGTGGTTGCTGGATGCTTATCTAAAAGCTGCCGGATCTCCTCTGCAATCTTTCTCATCACCTCCGGAGAAGTATCATATCGGAGTCCGATATTGAACTTCATTCGACGGAGGTTTCGAAGGCTTAAGTTTTCTAAGGGACTATCAACCATTTTTTTGTTGGGAATAATCACCAATGTTTTATCCAATGTGCGGATTGCTGTACTTTTAAAACCGACTTTCTCTACGGTACCTTCAAAATGATCAATCCGTATTAAATCACCAACCAAAAAAGGCTTGTCTGCAAAAATGGTGAAAGATCCCAGAAGATTTTGAAGGGTATCTTGCGCAGCCAAAGCCACTGCTATACCACCGATACCCAAACCGGCAATAATCGTGGCCACATTGAGGTTAAAGACAGAACCCAATATGACAAAAAATGCAAAGATGATGGTAATGATTTTAGACAGTTCCCTAATAAAAGGAACCATCTGATCATTTGATTTTGATATAGGTTGTAAAACTTTGTGCTTGAATACCTCAGCCACAAAATCAATAATTCTCAATACAATCCAGAAACCGGAAATTATAAAAAATAGTAAAAACAGCTTATCAACAACCTGTACTAACTTTAACTCATATGAACTGGGTAAATTATTGATGAGATTTGTCCGCCTGAATACTACCTCATCTAAAGGATAATCTAATTGATTGATTGACAAATAAATGAAAACAAGGCTG